>JAYZJE010000075.1:0-12882 GCA_036164895.1 Pseudomonadota bacterium | reverse complement strand
TGTTGAATACCCGTTTTTCAGGCTCCCGGCTGCAGCCGGCAAGCATGACCAGTGCGGACAGGATAAAAATGGAGTACTTTTTCAATGCAGGACCGCTCCTGTGTCCGAGGCGATGTTTCCATCCAGAATGTGGACTTCGCGATCAGCGCGCGTGGCGACGCTCGCCTCATGTGTCACCAGAATGATTGTTTGACCGGCTTTCCGCAATTCGTCGAACAAAGACATGATGCCATCACCGGTCTCGGAGTCGAGATTGCCTGTTGGTTCGTCGGCGAGCAAGATGCTCGGTTGTGTGACTAGCGCTCGCGCGATCGCGACACGCTGCCGCTGCCCACCTGACATTTCAACGGGTCGATGCTTGGCTCGGTCGGTCAGTCCGACCTGTTCGAGGGCGCGGGCAGCGCGCAACAGCCTTTCTTTGCGGCCGAGTCCGGCATAGATCAGCGGCATCTCAACGTTGTGCATCGCGTTGGCACGGTTGAGCAGATTGAAGGTTTGGAACACGAACCCGATCTCGCGATTGCGCAGCTTAGCAAGACGGCTGTCGCCGAGCTTGGATACCAGCTCGCCGTTCAACCAGTATTCGCCGCGGTCTGGTGTGTCGAGCAGGCCTATCATGTTCATCAAGGTCGTCTTACCCGAACCGGACGGGCCCATGATTGCCAGGTACTCGTTGGCCTGGACCGTCAGGTCGACGCTGCGCAACGCGTTAATCGTTGTCTCGCCCATTCGGTATGATCGCCCGAGATTCTCGATCCGGATCAGTTGGTTTTTACCGCTTTGATCTATTTGCTGGTCCATCGTTTGTCGCTTTAATTTCGCTGCTCTGCGGTAGCGGGTTACCGTGTCATCAGGCCATCAAATCTACTATGCCACATGTTCCGTTTGCCGTTTTAGCATTGCGTCACTCCATAGAGCCTCTGGACCCGACGCACATATCACCATACTGAATTATCGTTGCTGGGCTGTGGAGTTTCTTTTCGGCTTCGTAACGCTTTGTTGCAAAATGTAACGCATTTAACGCATTGAATCTATTGATCTTCTCTGTGCTTTCGCGCGGTGATCTGAGCGCTGCCAGAAGTAGGTTCGGCAAATTTCCTCATTTAATCAATTTTTTTGGTATTTTTGGACGTTCTCGGACGTCTCTGTAAAGTGAAGTGGCGGAGCGGGCCTCACCATCAGCGGTCGCCCGGTCCAGATCGTCGATGCCGTGCTGCCTCCATAATTTTCTTGGTGATCAACGGAAACAATCCGAGCAATATGAAGGAACCGATAACTTGCGGTGAAAGAACCCCCGACACCGATTCGATCGTTCCGAGCTGGTTCCCCGCGTTGACGCAGACGACGGTGCCCGCCAGCATGCCGAGTTGGCTGACCCAATAGAAGGTCCACGTGCGCAGACGCGTTAACCCCATGACCAGGTTAATGACGAAAAATGGAAATGCCGGTACTAAGCGTAAGCCAAACAAATAGTACGCGCCGTCTTTCGCGACACCCTGATTCGCCCGGGCGACTGCGGCGCTGAAACGACGTTCTATATAGTCGCGCAGCAGCAGACGAGATAACAGAAATGCCAGCGTTGCGCCGATGGTGCTGGCGAAGGACACAATAACGGTGCCCCTGGTCAGGCCAAACAGTGCTCCTGCTATCAGCGTCATGACCGTTGCACCGGGTATATTCACCGCGGTGACAGCGACGTACAGGGCGAAGAATATTGCAGTCGCCGCCATTGGTTGATCGGCGACAAATTCCTGCGCGCGGTCTTGTTGCGATCGAAAGAAGTCCAGTGTTAGGTACTGGCCTAAATCAAACCAGTAAGTTGTGATGCTTATGACTAGCAGGCCAAGGACCACCAGCAGGCGAGTTTTATTCATAAATCAAGCCTCTGCCGGCGGCATAAACAGTTTGCAGTTATCCGCCTTCGGCCTCGAAGCTGTCGGGCGATATTCTCACAAACAGCGGCTGTTTGGTTGCGGTCAGAAAGGTTCTTATATCGGCCCAATACTGACGCTTACGTTGTTGCACTCTTCAGGAACTGCAGACCGTGCCACCGCGAAAATATCTATTTGAATTTCAAGAGATTTCTGCCGCTTTTGGTCGATCGAATAAAGTTTGCTGCGCTGGCGGGAAAGGATCGTGTCGATGCGTCCAGTGGGCGCAGTCCGGGTTGCTGATTGGTTCAGGCTGGCGCAACCGCTACACTGATTGTCCGCAATAACCAAAACAGTGCAGATGGAACAGTCAGATAAAACAGCGCGCGAAATCTATGCCGAGGTGAAGGCCAACCCCGCGCGCGCCCGCTTCGGGTTTGGTGGCAAAGCAGCGCTCGTTAATGTGGACCTACAAAAGGCCTATACGCGGCCCGATCTGTATCCGACAGCTTACGCGACCGATCCAAACCAGCTCGACTATGTCAATGAGCTGGTCGGTTTAATGCGTGGGAAAGGCTGGCCCGTCATCTGGACCCATGTCGCCTACATGGAATCTGGCGCGGACTGCGGGGTATGGGGTATCCGAACCGACACGCCGGACTCGTTGCAAAATATCAAGTTCGATAGCGACCGGGCGGAGTTTGACGAGCGGCTAAATGTCGATCGTGTCCGTGACGTGCTGATATTGAAGAAAATGCCATCGGCCTTCCACGATACCTTGCTGACTTCGCTGTTGACGTTTCATGGCGTGGATACCGTGCTAGTCACAGGTGGATCAACATCGGGGTGCGTCCGCGCGACTGCGGTCGACAGTTTGTCCCGCGGTTTTCGCACTATCGTCGTCGAGGAATGCGTCGCGGACCGTCACGAAAGTTTTCACTTTGCTAATTTGACAGATCTGCAATTGAAGTATGCCGATGTGGAGTCGGTTCAAACCGTCAAACAGTGGCTCGAAAAATAGTCCCTGTAATGATTTTCCCCAGTCGGTGGTGTCGATGATCGGCAAGTTCGTGCAGTCCGAGCGAGTTGCGGGTCGACCATTAATCGAGAGGGTAGAACTATAGTGAATGCGCAAGAAACCAAACGGCTGGGACCAATCGCGCTGGCTTCCGGTGTTAGTCACTTTAACGTGATCACATTTCTGTACGCAGCGTTCATTGCGATTGCGATGCTTGCCGGCATGAATTTTTTGCAGCCTTATCTGCTGTCCACGCACCTGCAAATTGCGGACGCTGACATGGGTAAAGTCACCGGAACTTTAGCGGTCATCACGGAAATCGTCACCGTGTTGTTTATTGTGCCGATTGGCGCGTTAACCGACCGAATTGGGCGCCGTCCGTTGATCGTGGCCGGCATCTTTCTGTTTGGACTGGGATATGCGCTTTCGGGTTTTGCTACATCATTACTCGAATTGTATCTCTACAGATTGTTTTTCTACGCCTTTGGCGCGGCCTGTTTGGCCACGACCTTGGCTACAATCAACAACGATTACCCGCAAGAGATGTCCCGCGGTAAATTGATTGGGATCAGTAACGTTATGAGTACGCTTGGCGTTGCATTCGTTACGCTGGTGATAGCGAAAATCCCAGAACAATTAACCGCGAAGGGTTGGGACCCGGTTGCAGCCGGCGAGGTGATGTTTCTGGTTGCTGGCGGCTTATGTTTTATTTCCGCGGCCTTGTTTCAATGCGGACTTAAGCCGGGAATCCCCACCATGATCCGTGAGCGGTCGTCTTTCAAAACACTGGTGCTCAGCGGATTCCGCAATGGCCGAAATCCGCGCATTCTGCTTTCTTATGCGGCGGCATTCACAGCGCGCGGTGACCTGGCACTCAAAGGTGTGTTTATCTCGGCATGGGCAACCGTCGTTGCGCCGGATCTGGGACTGACACGTGCCGAAGCTCTCGGTGCAGTCGGCGTTTTGGTCGGGCTTACGAATCTGGCTGCCGGCCTGCTATGGAACCCCATCTTCGGTTGGATCATGGACCGGCTGAATCGCGTGACTAGCTTGGCACTAGCCATGGGTATTGCAGCGATCGGATTTTCATCGATGGCGCTTTATGACGACCCAACCGGAATTGCGATTGCGCCTGCCTTACTGGTGTTGGCCATGGGTGCGTCTAGTGCGATGGGTGCGTCAATCACCTTGGTCGGTCAGGAAGCGCCGGCTAATGAACGGGGCTCGGTGATCGCGGCTAACGGCCTGTTTGGCGCAATCGGAATCGGCGTCGCTGTGCCACTGGGAGGCTTTCTGTTTGATGAGATCGGTCCGACTGCACCGTTTGTCATGATCGGCGGTTTGCAGGCGGTGCTTTGCATCCTTTCGATCGTGGTCAGGATTGCCGCACCGGGCCTTTCCATAGCCGAAGCACGCGCGAGGGTCAAAGCCAACTGACCACTGGCGCGCGATTTCGTCAGGCAACCAATACAAGCTAACGCGGAGAAGGGTTATGCAATACATGAAGCTTGGCAATTCAGGGCTGCAGGTATCGAATGTTGGCTTGGGGTGCATGAATTTCGGGATGGCAAACGATGAGGCCGAGTCAGCTGCCGTCGTCGAGTGCGCATTAAATCTGGGAGTAAATCTGTTTGACACGGCGGATGTCTATGGTCAACGCGGTAAATCGGAAAAATGGCTCGGCAAGGCGCTTGGGCCTCGTCGGCCTGAAGTTGTTATTGCGACCAAGTTTGCCGGACCGATGTCATCCGAGCGCGACGACATGCAGGGCGGCTCTCGCCGTTACATCATGCAGGCAGTGGAAGCGAGCCTGACCCGCCTCGGTACCGACTACATCGATTTATACCAGATGCACCTTGCCGATCCGAAAACTCCGATCGAAGAGACCATGCGTGCGCTGGATGATTTGATCAGGCAGGGCAAGCTGCGGTATATCGGTTGCTCAAACTATGCCGCTTGGCAAATCGCTGACGCGCAGTGGACTGCGCGTGAGGGTTGCCTAACGTCATTTATATCGGCGCAAAATCGTTACAGCCTGCTTACGCGCGATATCGAAAAAGAACTGGTGCCGGCCTGCGATGCGCATGGCTTGGGGATACTTCCGTATTTTCCGCTGGAAAGCGGCCTGTTAACCGGCAAGTACAAACGCAATGAGGAACCACCAGAAGACAGCCGACTAGGTAAATGGAAATACTTCAGAAGCTCATTCGCTTCTGATGAAAAGTTTGACCAGGTGGATCAACTGAACGATTTGTGCGCACGCTATGAGCATAGTTTGCTGGATTTAGCTATGGGTTGGCTGGCCAGCCGCCCATACGTTGCTAGCGTCATTGCTGGCGTCACGACACCAGAGCAGCTGGAGCAGAACGTGGCGGCAGGCCAGTTCGTGCCGTCAGCGGAGGAACTGGTCGAGATCGATGAAATCAGTTCTCCGCCGCAGGGGCCCCAATTTGGTCCGCGCCGGTAACTCACCTGGGTGCGTATCGAAAATTCTCGCGTGAACCGTAACGTGGGAGACTGCCCGCAGGCTAGCATGAACAGGCCGGCAGAATCATGAAGGACGGGCACTTCATTCGCGTGCTCGGCCGGCGCGATGTCCTGGCGCTGGCATTCGGAGCCATCATCGGTTGGTCGTGGGTGCTGTTGACGGGTGAGTGGGTCCAGACGGCCGGGTCGCTCGGTGCGATTATCGCTTTCGCCATCGGTGGCGTGGCCATGGTATTCATCGGTCTGACCTATGCGGAACTCGCGTCGGCTATGCCCGAAGTCGGGGGTGAGCACGTTTACAGCTACCGAGCTCTAGGCGCGGGGGCGTCGTTTATATGCACCTGGTCCCTGATCCTTGCCTATGTCACTGTCGTTGCGTTCGAATCCGTGGCCCTGACTTCCGGATTAGCGTACTTAATACCCAATTTTAGTTCCGGTCGACTCTGGACGGTGGCGGGAGAAGACGTTTATCTCAGTTGGATCGCGGTCAGCGTGCCCGCGGCGATGGTGATGATCGGGGTTAACGTGTTGGGCATAAAGCCAGCGGCGGTCGTGCAGGCGATCGTGATCGGAATCATCCTGCTGTCCGGTATCTTGTTTGTCACCGGCAGTTTCCCGGCCGGCGACAGCGCCAACCTCGAACCACTGTTTCGCAATGGCACGACCGGCACGCTCAGTGTACTGATCATGGTACCGATGATGTTCATAGGCTTTGATGTGATTCCACAGGCCGCGGAGGAAATTAATTTGCCGCGCAGGCTTATCGGCGTGTTACTCGTCGTATCAGTCCTCATGGCGCTGGTTTGGTACATGCTGATGATCCTTGGTGTAGCGCTGACATTTTCGGCCACCCAACTTGATCAGGTGGAACTCGCCACTGCGACGGCTAATGCGACCGTTTGGGGTGGGCAATGGGCCGGGAAACTGATGGTCATTGGAGGTATCGCTGGAATAATGACGAGTTGGAATGCGTTCCTGGTTGGCGCCAGTCGCGCAGTCTATGCGCTCGCTCGCGCCCAGATGCTGCCCAGTTGGCTAGGTCGTCTGCATCCACGGTTTAACACCCCGCACACGGCCATACTGCTGATCGGAAGTTTTTCCTGCATTTCGCCGTTTTTCGGACGCCAGATATTGATCTGGCTTATCGATGCCGGCGGCCTAGCTGTAATCATTGCCTACGGCATGGTTGCCGTGTCTTTTCTTGTGTTACGCCGCCTTGAGCCCGACATGCCACGGCCGTTCCGGGCCGCCAAAGGGAATGTGATCGGCGTGGTCGCGCTTGTGCTCTCCATCCTGTTGCTGCTGGTGTATCTACCGGGCAGCCCGGCCGCACTGGTATGGCCCTACGAATGGCTGATATGTCTCGGGTGGGTCGCGCTGGGAATAGGATTTTTCGTTTGGGCCCGCGTCAGTTCGCATTAGAACGCGAAGTATCCAGAGAAAATCCTTGCCGGAAATTCTCCGAGCGCTTGACTTGGTGTGTGATCTGTTCACGATGGTAGGACAGTTTGAAGCGGGTTGATTTAGTCCGTGCACCGCTTCGTTGAGGCCAGGCCAGGTATCCCGGCCACCTTCTGGAATGCTGCACATGCAAGTTTCGAAGTTTGGTCAACACTTCACCCGCAACACCGGTGCGCGGGAGTTGATGGATGATCTTGGTGCCGCGCTGGCTGGCGATGATCCGGTCATGATGCTTGGCGGCGGCAATCCGGCGCATATCCCGGCGGTCGAGGATGTGTTCCGGGCTCGCTTGCGCGAGGTCATATCGGATGAGCGTGCGTTCCAGCGTATGTTCGGAAACTATGCTGACCCGGCCGGCGAGATAAAGTTTCGAACGGCGCTGGCCGGACTGCTGAAGCGTGAATATGGTTGGGATCTGGGGCCGGCTAATATTGCATTGACCGCGGGAAGTCAGGGCGGATTCTTTTTGTTGTTCAATTTACTCGCAGGCGAGTACCCCGACGGTAGTCACAAGCGAATCCTTTTACCAGTTACCCCGGAGTATGTCGGCTACGAGGACCTCGGCGTCACTGAAAACCTGTTCATTGCGCAACGCCCCAGCATTGAGCAGCTTGACGACCAAATGTTCAAATATCATGTGAACTTTGCCGATTTGTGTGTAGGCGATGATGTTTCCGCAATCTGCGTTTCCCGTCCAACAAACCCTACGGGCAACGTGCTGACTGACGATGAGATTCTGCAACTCGCGATGATTGCGGAACAACACAGCGTGCCGCTGATTGTCGATAATGCGTACGGTATGCCGTTCCCACAAATCGTTTTCACCGATGTGCGGCCTGTCTGGAGCAAGAACATCATTCTGTGTATGAGCCTGTCCAAGTTAGGGCTGCCGGCAATTCGCACCGGCATCGTTGTTGCCAGCGAAGAGGTCATCGATGCGCTGGCTGGCATGAATGCCGTCGTCAACTTAGCTGTCAGCAGTGTCGGCGCGGTATTACTTCAGGAACTTGTTGAGAGCGGCGAGATTATCAAGCTAAGCAGCGGTGTCATCCGGCCGTATTACCAGGAACGGGTGGAGCAGACTGTCGCTTGGGTGCATGAATCGCTGGCTGGTACGGAGTACCGCATCCACAAGCCTGAAGGGGCTCTGTTTCTGTGGCTATGGTTTCCCGGACTGCCGATTGGTTGCGAGAAACTTTATCAGCGCCTCAAGGAACGCGACGTGTTAGTAATATCTGGCCACCATTTTTTCCCGGGTATCGATAAGGATTGGTCGCACTGCCACGAATGTATTCGGGTTAACTACTCACAGGATCGTGAGAGTGTTAGGCAGGGCATTAAGATTATTGGGGAAGAAATTAAGCGCGCCTACGACGCCGCTTGAATTGGTGTGTTGATCTAGGAGCCTGATCAATAGTGAGTAAAGACCAACACATCATGTTCGTGTTTCCGGGGCAGGGTGCTCAATATGCTGGAATCGGCAGCGATCTTTACGCTAACTTTCCTGTTGTCCGCAAGGTTTATGCCGAAGCAGCGGACACCTTGGGATACGATATCGCGAAATTGACGTTCAAGGGGCCGGAAGAAAAACTCGGGCTGACCCGTCACACCCAGCCGGCCTTGATGACCCACGAAATCGCCTGCCTAGAGGCGTTCCGGGAACTAACCGGTGGGCGGATTGCGCCGGCAATGGCTGCCGGTCACAGTCTCGATGAATACACGGCGCTGGTTGCAGCCGGGGTTTTAAGTTTTGGGGACGGCCTGCGGTTGGTGCAACAGCGCGGCGAATTGATGGGCCAGCATGGCGAGGGCGGCATGCTGGCGCTGGACCTGACGCCGGAAGAGGCTGCGCCGCTAGCAGACCGGTTTTACTGTGAGATTGCCAGTTGCAACTTGCCGCAGCAGACAGTTGTCGGTGGCCGCGATGCTGACCTCGACGCGCTGGAAGCCGCGCTACCCGACTTCTACCCGCGCAAGCGGGTCACTCGGCTGAAGACCGAGGGTGCATTCCACACCTACCTAATGGTGGCGGCGGCGCAGAAATTTCGATCGGTACTCGATGCAGTCGAATTTTCAGCGGCAGAATTTACGGTGTTGTCGAATTACACCGCCGGTCCGCACGACGACAATCCAGCCGGAATCCGCACTCGTTTGTTTTTCCAGCTGTACAAACCGGTCAACTGGGTTGGTTGCGTGCAAACCGCTGTCGCTGATGGCATCACGACGTTTGTTGAATTTGGTGGCGGCGTAGGCCCGGGCAAGGGGCCGACAAACAAGAAGGCCAATCTCGAAGCAATCATCAAGAGAAACCTCAAAGCGGTTGGCTATCAAGCCGAATATTTGCCGGTCATCAACGATAAATCATTAAAAGAAGCTGCAGCGCAGCTGGGATGACGGTGTCAGTCACAACGATTTTTCGCCTGCGCCCGAACTCTCGCGTTATATTCGGGTTAAACCTGTTCGAGTTCTATCAGCGTCCCACAGAAGTCTTTGGGGTGAAGAAACAGCACCTGCTTCCCGTGCGCGCCAATAATCGGTTCACCATCACCAATGATTCTGGCGCCCGCTCCGGTCAATTTATCGCGGGCCGTCATGATGTTGTCTACCTCGTAGCAGACATGGTGCATAGCGCCGCTAGGATTGCGCTCCAGAAACGCAGCGATTGGTGAATCGTCGCCTAGCGGATGCAGCAATTCGATCTTGGTGTTGGGCAGTTCGATGAATACCGTTGTCACGCCATGCTCCGGCAGGTCTAACGGTGCCGATACGGCTGCACCCAGCCATCCCGCGTAGATCGAAGCAGCCCGGCCAAGGTCTGGCACGACGATTGCGATATGATTGAGTCGTCCGATCATGATCTTCGTGTTTTCCCGTCAGTCGCTACGCTTCAGAAATATGGCGATCAGTTGCTGCGCCGCCACGGTAGGTGATAGTTTGCCGTCGGTAACTTTTTTCTCCAGCTGTTTGACCCTGCCCTTCACGTCGGGATCGCTTTTCATGTCATCAACCAGTTCATGCTTGATTTCACTCCACATCCACGCCTTGGCCTGGTTGGCTCGATTGTGCTCAATCTCGCCGGTTTCTGATAACGTCGTCTGATATCGCTGGACGATATCCCATATCTCCACTATGCCCGATTCCTCCAGAGCGGAGTAGCTTTCGACCGACACTTGCCAGTGCTCGCTGCGCGGATGCAGAAATTCCAAAGCGTTCCGATAATCGGTAACTGAACGTTCAGCGGCTGGTTTCATGTCGCCGTCGGCTTTATTGACGAGGATCAGATCCGCGAGTTCGACGATACCGCGCTTGATCCCCTGCAATTCATCGCCTCCACCCGGCAACAGCATCAGGATAAACATATCAGTCATGTCGGCGACAGCCGTTTCGGACTGGCCAACCCCCACGGTTTCAACCAACAGCACATCAAAGCCTGCCGCCTCGACCACGAGCATCGTCTCTCGGGTGTGGCGCGTCACGCCACCGAGCGTGGTTCCGGACGGAGACGGGCGGATGAAGGCTTCGGGGCGTTTGGCAAGTTGTTCCATACGGATTTTGTCACCGAGTATCGAGCCCCCGCTGACTGCTGACGAGGGGTCGACGGCGAGCACGGCGACTTTGTGGCCCGCATCGATCAAGTGGTTGCCCAAGCTTTCAATGAACGTGGACTTGCCGACTCCCGGCACGCCCGAAATTCCAACCCGGATCGATTTACCGGCCCGCGGTGCAAGTTTTTCAAGTAGCTTCATAGCGGTCTGCCGGTCCTCGGGTCGGGTCGATTCGATCAGCGTGATAGCTTGAGCGAGTGCGCGGCGGCTCCCGCCGAACACGGATTTAACGAGCTTTTCTATGTCCCTTGCTGACATGCTGTGCTAAGTAAATTCGACGATCGGTTGGTCGACGATGAGACTGTCACCTTTGGTAGCGAGCGTTTTGGCGATGATGACGTCTTCGGCTGCTCGCAGGCTGTTCTCCATTTTCATCGCCTCAACAACAGCCAGTTCCTCTCCGGCCTTGACTTCATCGCCTGCCTTGACGGCCAGATGCACCAACAATCCCGGCATCGGTGACAGCAGAAATTTGGACAGGTCCGGCGGTTGCTTTTCGAGCATGTGACGGTTTAGCTCCGCTGCCAGCTCGGTGACGACCAGAGCATCAACCTGTGTGCCGCGATGGAACAAGCGGTAACCAACGGTGTTCATGTCGACCTGGAAACAGACTGATTGGCCGTTGACATCGGCACGGAGCAACGGAGCACCGATCTCCCAGTCGGTAATCACACGGTAGGAACGCTTGCCGTGCGTAACCTCGAAGCCGCCTTCCGTTGCCTTGACTTTGACCGGCCAGTGTTTCTTGTTGATGATGACGATCCAGTCCTGACTGGCTCTGTGTTTACGGCTGGGCAGTTGACCTGATAGTTTCGCGGCGCGAAGTGCGTGTTGTTGGTGAATAGCGGCAGCAACGGTGACCGGAAGAATAAGGTCGTCGTGCGGCACATCGCTCGCATGAAACCCGTCCGGATACTCCTCTGCGATGAAACTGGTGCTCAGTTTTCCCGCGATAAACCTCGGATGGGCAATCACAGCATTCAGGAAACTGATGTTGTGCGCGATGCCGCGAATGTAGTAGGCGTCCAGTGCCTCGCCCATGCGTGATAGGGACTGCTCCCGGTCGTCTCCGTAGGTAATGAGTTTGGCGATCATTGGATCGTAGAACATCGACACCTCGCTGCCTTCTTCGATTCCGGTGTCGATGCGCGTGTATTCGGTTTCACTGGGGGGCCGGTATCGCACCAGTCGACCGGTGGACGGCGTGAAATTGCGGAACGGATCTTCCGCGTAAACGCGGCTTTCGATGGCCCAGCCCTTAAGGACGACATCCGTTTGTCGGATGCTTAATTTTTCGCCGGCAGCGACACGAATCATCAACTCGACGAGGTCCAGTCCGGTGACCATTTCCGTGACCGGGTGTTCGACCTGCAGGCGGGTATTCATTTCTAGGAAATAGAAGTTCCGCTTGGCATCGACGATAAATTCGACCGTTCCGGCGGAGCAATAGTTCACCGCTTTGGCCAGCGTGACCGCCTGCTTGCCCATTGCTTTACGCGTCGCCTCGTTCAAAAACGGTGAGGGCGCCTCTTCGATGACCTTTTGATGGCGGCGCTGAATCGAGCATTCGCGTTCACCGAGATAAATCGTATTGCCCTGCGCGTCAGCGAGCACCTGGATCTCAATGTGTCTCGGTTCCTTGATGAATTTCTCAGCAAGCATGCGGCCGTCGCCAAAACTGTTTTGCGCTTCGTTTGTTGCCCGTTCAAAGCCGTGGTGCGCCTCTTTATCATTGCCGACGACACGCATGCCTTTTCCACCGCCTCCGGCACTGGCCTTCAGCATGACCGGGTAGCCAATTTCCCGAGCGATTTTTACCGCATGTTCTGGGCTGTCGATCGTATCGGCGAAGCCGGGGATTGTGTTTATGCCGGCCGCCGCCGCGAGTTTTTTGGACGCAATTTTGTCGCCCATGCCGATAATCGCTTTGGCGCCCGGGCCAATAAACGTGATGCCGGCATCGGCTAACGCATCGGCAAACTCGGCATTTTCGGCTAAGAACCCATAACCGGGATGCACGGCTTGCGCCCCGGTTTTTTTCGCGGCATTGACGATGTTACGGATGACCAAATAGCTTTCGGCGGCCCGTGCCGGTCCGATTGGCACTGCCTCGTCCGCCATGCGCGTGTGTAACGCATCATTATCGGCATCGGAATATACAGCGACCGTGCTGATTCCCATACGCCGAGCGGTTTTTATGATTCGGCAGGCAATCTCACCCCGATTTGCTATCAGTATTTTGTCAAACACGTTGTTGTTTTTTTGCCGGCCTAGGCTGTTTACAGGGGAATGTTTCCATGCTTCCGCCACGGGTTTTCTAGGCGTTTGCCTCGCATCATCTCGTAGGATCGTGCAATCCGTGCGCGAGTATTGTTAGGCTTAATGACGTCGTCGATAAAACCGCGACTTCCTGCGATGAACGGGTTCGCAAATTTTTTCC
>JAYZJE010000074.1:0-3413 GCA_036164895.1 Pseudomonadota bacterium | reverse complement strand
AGGGCTTCGAAGTTGATGCCGCGATGGATTGTGGCGCGCACGCTGCCGGCTTGTCATACCTTTCGGCAATGGCTGGCAACTACCAGGCTCGGTTATTCAAAATAGACGGCCTGCGATTTCACCGCCGGTGCGTGATTACGAACCAGCGGCCGAACTTCTTTCACCACGGCGGGATGATGACCGGACTGAACGCCGCGCTGATGCAACAACTCACCCACGCTGCTCAAGCGATTGATAAGGATCCAATCGACTTCTTTCTCGACAATGCAGTCGATGAAGGCTTCACCGACCTGGTCGGCGGAACTTTTGCCAGTTGCGGACTGCAGGATTGCCTGGAGAAAGTTCGCGTAGCCTCGGGCTGGAACGACAAGTACGGCAAGCTGCCACCCTACCATGGCATCGGCGTTGCAATCGGCGCGATGGCCTCCGGCGTCAAGGGCGCCTTCAGACATGACACATCCGCCGCGATGATCAAAGTGGCCGAAGACGGCATCGTAACCTTGTATACCGGCATTCCAGATATGGGCCAGGGTACACATACGACGATGGCGATCATCGCAGCCGAGGTTCTCGGCTGCAACGCCGAAGATATTCGTCTCGTGGCCGGCGATACCGACATCACGCCACTTGACGTTGGCGCGTTCACTCAACGCGGCACCTTCACGACCGGCAACGCGGTGCGCAAAGCAGCGCTCGATGCACGCGACCAAATCGCCAAGGTCGCGGCCGAAACACTTGGGGTTGCAGAAGCCGGCCTCGCTTTCCGTGATCGTAAAATCTTTGCTAAAAAGAATCCGGGCAAATCGATGGACTTCGGTAAAGCAGCCTACGGCTGTCTGCACTCAAAAGAAGGGCGATTTATCATGGGTCGTGGGTTTTTTAATTCGCCGTTGAAATACGGCACGCTCGCCTGGTCTTTCGGCTCGCAGGTCGCTGAAGTCAAAGTCGACCCTGAAACCGGTGAAGTGCAGCTTATCAAAATGACCGTGGCCCATGATCTCGGCCGGGCAATCAATCCGCTGGCGGTTGAAGGCCAGATCGATGGCCAAGTGTTTTCGGGCATGAGTCAGACGCTATACGAGGAATGCGCAACCGATGACGGCCAGTTCTTAAATCCGTCCCGACTAGAGTACAAGATGCCACGCGCTTACGAGATGCCCGAGGTCGAATACATTATCGTTGAGTCCATCGATCCGTATGGTCCGTTTGGAGCAAAAGAAGTCGGCGAAGGCCCGATTGTTGTGACCGTCGGTGCAATTGCAACCGCCGTGAGCAATGCCGTCGGGGCATACATTCCCGAAATACCGATGACCCCGTGGAAGGTGTTGCGGGCCATCAGACAACAGCAGCGAAAAGCGCGGCGAGCCCCAGCGGACCAGATCACTGCGACCTAAACCCCAATGCTTTCACCGATAGCTGATGGAGGAACCCGGCCTGCACACATGAAGAAAGGCGTAGCGGAGTTCCTGGTCAGTTCGATGATAAAGCGACGCGCTCAGCTGAATAACAACGGAATGAGCCCAGAAACAGTATGGCAGCGATAAAACCGGCGGGGCGCCTTTCTTTCTGGAAACAGGCCAAAACGACGCCCGCATTCCAAAAAACCAAGTTGTTTGCTAAGCGACTCACCCGACGGGAACTTTGGCTCCGCCCAGAGGTGCAGCATCCGCTGCGCCGTTATGGCGAGTGGGCCATTTGCCCCGAGCTGCTCGAGCAACGCGTTATTGTCTATTCGATGGGTGTCGGGGACAACATCGACTTCGAACTTGCCCTGATCGAGGATTGGAACGCGGAAGTGCACGCGTTCGACCCGACGCCCCCAGCGGCGTGGGTGAATGATCTCGACCTGCCCAATGGGTTTCGTTTTTACCGGTGGGCGGCAGCGGCACACGATGGTGAGTTGATGCTCTATCCGCGGGTAAAGCGGGACGGCAGCACGTCAAACAATATGTACACTCTCGTGGCTGAGGAGTCCGCGTCCCAGGACGGGATACACGTCCCAGCAAGGAGCATCCGTTCAATTATGGGCACGCTCGGCCACACCTCAATTGATATCATCAAGATGGATATCGAGGGAGCAGAATACGCGGTTCTGGAAAACCTTTTGTCAGAAAAGATCAAACCTGGACATTTGCTTGTGGAATTTCATCATCGCTTTCCAGGAATCGGCAAGAGCATGACCTCCGATATCGTTAAGCGAATGCGGCTGGCCGGTTACCGAATTCTCTATGTCTCAACCACCGGCCGAGAAATTACGTTCATCAGAACCTGATCGATCTGTCGCGCCGGATACTCGATGCGCATGAAACACAATGGCAAAACGGCAATGAACCGCTGCGCACCTATTCTGTTCCTCTCCGGTATCTTTCTTCTAAATTCTTGCTCTCAAAAAATTCCTGAGAATAGAATTCTTACCGGCAACGATATCAAGCATAACCAAACCACTAATGAACCGGTTACTGGCATTGTGGAATCGTTTTACTCAACTGGTCAATTGAGAAATAGGACAACCTACAAAAACGGAAAAAAAGAGGGTCTCGATGAGGGGTTTCACACAAACGGTCAATTAAGTTACAGATGGAACTACAAAGCTGGGAAACCAGATGGTCTCGAGAAGACTTTTGACGAAGACGGTCGATTGAGGTTCAAAGAAAACTATAAAGATGGAAAACTAGACGGTCTCAGGGAGTTGTTCTTCAAAAACGGTCAATTAAAGTACCGATGGAACTACAAAGACGGGAAAGAAGACGGTCTCTGGGAAATTTTTAACGAAGACGGTCAGTTACTGACGACATGGACGTACAAGGACGGAGTTCGTCAGTAACCGACATGACGCCCCCCTGGCGCGCCGCTATCCCCACCGCCTCTCCGCTGTGCAGGCGTTGCAGGTATACTGTGGCGGCATAACGGTTCATGACAAAATAAGCAGAGTCCAACCCGAAAAAGTGTGTGGGCCGGTCACTGCGGAAATATAATGCTTCCGACCGTTCGGAATCAGGCGGCAAACTGATCAAACAGGAGGACATCGCATGGAAACCTTTATTGTCACAGTGTTCGCGAAACCCGGCCACGAAGACGACGTCGCAAAGTTTTACCGGGATGTAGCGGAGTTGGACGATCAGGCCGAAGGGTTCCACGGCCGTCAGATTTTCCAGGCAAAAAACGGCACCATGGTTGAATCCGTGTTGCGCCACTACACCGAGGAAGAACTTCAGGCGCATGCCGAGGCGGCGCCTCCGGACTGTACGCAGTTCAGTATTATTGAACTCTGGGAGAGCGTCGATCAGCGAATTCAGTTTTCCAAAAACGTTTCCGGCGGCCGCAATCCGCAGCTGTTTCCCCATCTACTGCCGGACCACTCCCACGAGTTCTATAAAGACATTACACCTTCCTGAAGCGATATCAATGCGTCT
>JAYZJE010000073.1:0-5480 GCA_036164895.1 Pseudomonadota bacterium | reverse complement strand
CGTGCGTGAGGCGATTGAAATTGTTCAGTCGGTCTCCTCAGGTGAGCGCCACTTGCCTTATGAAGGCGAAATTTTCAAACTTACCCGCCCGCATCATTTGAAGTGGATACGGCACCGACCGGCTCGCATCTACGCCTGTTCGACCGAAGATCAGATGCTGCGCATGGGCGCGCGTGTTGCGGACAGCCTGCAGATGAGCGATGCGACGTTGAAGATGCTGCCGGCCGCAATGGAAAGCATCAGAATTGGCGTGGAGAAACGTGCAGCGCCTGCTGACGATTTTCGCATCGACAATTTCTGGGCCTGGCATATTAAAAAAGACCGGGCAGTTTCGATGTACGAAGCCCGCCGCGAATTAGTCTTTCGCGGTTCGATGCTGCCGCCGTTTACGCTGCACCACTTTCTCGACGCAGATGAGGAAAAGCTCGTCATCGATAAATGGGATGCCTTTGCCAAGGCATTCTGGACTCGTTCCGGCGTCGTCGAAGGCGTGCCGGAACCGCTGGTCGATAAACTGATCGGCGAGTTGTCCTCGTCCGGAACTCTGGACGATATCGACTACCAGATCGAGCGGTTTAAAAAATTCGAGGCCGGTGGCCTGACCGATTTAGCGATCCGTTTATTTGATGATCCAATGGACGGACTCAAAATGATTGGCGAACGCATCGTCCCCGAGTTTCACTGAGCCCGGGCCAGCCGCATCGACTTTGCGGTATCCGTTGGGTCCAGCAATCAGTCGAACTTTCTGATTTCGCCGCGGTCAACCATTTTCCGGAACACATCGGAATAATCCTGCATCTCAAAGCCATTCCACTCGGTCGGAGACACCAGATACTTCGGGAAATGTTTCTCGGTGTAATCGAGGATGTGTCTTGGCAGATCCTGTACGCCACCCGTTAATTTATAGCAATGGCTGTGAAAAACGAGGAACCCTGGGGTATCACCCATTTCCATAAACGGCAACCACTGGCACACACGTGCCCACGAAATCGTCGCCTGCCCGCTGGTAACGTCGGGATTGAGAACATCGCTCTTACGCCCTTGGATTCCCCACATTTCCGCGTGCTGGTCAATATCCCCAGCTGAGTAAAGTGGGTAGTCTTTCCTCGTCAGGTATGACGGCCGGTTGATGAAGAAATTCCACTGGAAGATGATGTCGTCGCCGTAGGCCACGTAGGGATAAGGAGCGGCCAGCACGCCTTTTCCATCCGCGGTGAACACCCCGTTGATCGGATCGTTGTTGACGTGGACAACGCCGACCTTTTTTTCGTAACCCGGCAGTGGGTTGTTCCAGGTGTCTAAAATTCCGCCGCTGTCCGGGTCGAGGTAATACAGCACCTCGCGCGAAAGAATACGCCAGCCTTCGGGCGCCTCTTCCAGGCGACCGGCACCGACACCGAAGGTTTTAAACAGCCGATAGTTGCCTTGATTCGGGATCATTGCCCAGACTTCGCCGGGAAAAGCGAAGACAAAGTCTTCGCCACTGATGTCACCGCGAATCTTCAGCATTGCCATCAGATTCTGTTGCGGGTCATCAAGGTCGAGGTTATCAGCGGAGGCTGAGCCGGAACCCATCGCAAGAGCACCAAGCATGCCCTTACCGGCAATGGCTGATGCAGCGCCGGACCATAGGCCGGCCAGGTCCATCTCAGGGAATAGAAAATTCATTGTCGTTCTCCATCTCGGACTGATTCGTTGTACCGAATTCGGCGCAAGCCTGATTCGTTATTCACAATTAGCGTAAGCGTTTTGCCACCGTAACTCAATTCATGGTACCTGCCAACGGTGGCGCAGGGTATCGCCCATCTATTCCCGAATGTCGCTTACGGTAACGATTTCCAAGGCTTAATGTTTGCTCGTTGGGTGTTGTTACAGCCGCCGAACGGGCCAGGTTTTTTTATGCTGGCGTTCACTGCACGACCACTGTGCGAGCGACGCGTGGTTCAAGTATCGGCGAGCATCTACAGTGACAAATAAGAGGTGGAACGATGGAAAAAGCACACGATAAAGACAACTTCTTTAAGATCTATGATTGGGCTGACTCCGATCGCAGCAGGTTGCCGTGGGCACACGATGAACCGACGCTGTTCCTTCGCGATATCGTCGCGCAGCGCGGCAAACCCGGCAAAGCGCTGGACATCGGTTGCGGCGCCGGCACCGATTCCCTATACCTCGCTGGCGAAGGCTGGGACGTCACCAGCCTTGATTTCATGCCCTCGGCGCTGGAAATGACCCGCGCACGCGCTGCGGCAGCTGGATTGGAGCTGACAGCCATCGAAGCTGACGTCACCGAATGGGAGCCGACCGATAAATTCGACCTGGTGCTTGACCACGGTCTGTTGCATAACATGAATCCCGACCGCTATTCTCTCTACCGCGAGCGCATTATGCGGGCCGTTGCCGACGACGGTGAGTTCGTTATCCTGCACTGGTTGAAACGCACGCCCGATGAACCCCAATCCGAAATCGGTCCGACCCGGGTTTCCCGCGAAGACATTCAGAAGTTTTTTGCGCCAGAATTTAAAGAGCGGTTTTTCGCGGTCGAAGAAATCGATGGGCTGACCGAGAGCGTTGGCGTTTCAATGGCCCAGGGCTATTATTGGTTCAAGCGTGTGCCTACTGGTGGTGCAGCGGCACATCGACCGGAGGGCGATGAGCAGCTGCAAGCTGAGGTGGCGGCGGGCGTTGAAAGGGCTGTTCGCGGTAAATAAGGGTCATTTTGCATTATGCGCTTGGACGCAAGCGGCCAACGTGTCTTAGTTAGACGTCGATTTTTTATTCGAGTAAGTCGTCAAGGCTGTAATAGCGGCCGTTACTGATCACGGCGCTGACATTCATCAGATCCGTGATTGTTGTTAGCGGATCACCGTCGACAATGACCATGTCGGCAAGCGCTCCCGCTTTGATTACGCCCAGATCACCCTCCGCACCCATCGCTTGCGCCGCGCCGGATGTTGCCGTGCGTAACGTTTCGAGTGGGCTCAGTCCGGCGGCACGATAATTCGCCAGTTCGACGATAAGCGCCAGACCGTACGGAAAAATCGGCGAATCGGTGCTCGCAACGATCTGCGCGCCGGCCTGGTGTAAATCAAAGACCGCCTGCCGAGCATTCGCGACACCGCGTTCCAGAAGCGGCGCATTTCGGCTGGCCATCATGGTCAGCCCCGCCATCCCGCGGCGCTTTGCTGCGGACCACAGGGCCTGGTACTGGCGGTTGTTAACTAGGTCAGGGTGCGCGAGCGCGTAGGCGAAAAACCCGCCGGAGGGTGTGATGGTCGGAGAGATGGCGGCCCCAGCGGCGCTGGTGATAGCTATCACGTCGGCATAGGATCGCAATAAATCGCTCTGTTTAGATGAAAAACCGAGTCGGCTGCCGCCACGCAAGTGTTCGACGCGATCCGCGCCGAGTGTCAGCGCCGGGTAAGTTTCGTGGGAAGTGATCGGAATACCCAGCTGGTGCGCGGCATCGATCAATTGCTGCTGCCGTTCGTTTGGCATGCGTGTGTACGTTTTCAGCAACGCGTAGTCGAGCCGCCGGGCGCGCTCGAGTTCCCAGTCCAGGCGTCGTTTGTCGGTGATGTGCGCTGCGAATGGAAAATACCGCCGAGTGCCGTCGAGTTGTGGGCCGGCAAAAAACAAACGGGGGCCGGTGCGGGCACCATGAGCCCAGGCTTCCTGTTGTTCGCGGGAGAAATAAGGGAATCCACCAGGCTCGACAACTGAAGTCACGCCGAACGCCAGCCAGGCTCGCCCAACCCATTCACCCTCGTGCAGTTGGTGATGACCGTGGTGGTCGATCAACCCCGGCATGACAACGGCATTGCTTGCATCAACCACCCGCACGTCGTTGACTGGGTGCGCTCGGTGCGGTGCTACCTCGACGATGCGATTGCCGTCGACAACGATGTCAACATCGGTCCGGTAACTGTCGTTGACGCCGTTGAACAACCGACCGGCGTGCACGTACATGCGGTGCTCGTGAATCTCGGGAGACCAGCTCAACCGCACCGGCAGTGATTCGCGCCGCTGATCTTTCAGGTAGATCTGCACCAACCCATCATTGGTTAGGTACGTGATGCGCTCGGGATCGCTGCTCCAGCTCGGGTAGTCGGCCAATTCATTCGCAACCCGTCTGGGCGGAGCGGCCAGCTGCCCGTCGGCGGTTACCGGTAAGACCCACAGCGCGCCGTTTATGATCAGCGCGAGTTGACTGCCGTCCGGCGCACCAACCGGACCAAAGTCGACCAAGTGACCCGGTGGCAGCAGCAGTTCCTCTAATTGTCCGTCAACGATGTTCAGCCGCATCAGCCGGTTGATACCGGGTCGGTAGCGACCGGAAAACGGTGTAAGCGCAGCGACCGTCAGGTACCGGCCGTCGGCGCTCCAGCTCATTTGTTCCGGCCAAAGTAAGGGCGCTTGGCGCAGGCGCCGTTCGTCGCCGCTCGCTAGGTTTAACACGTGCACCGTGTAGTCCCACATGCCGGTTCGCCCGGGTTTCTGGTAGGCCAGTTGTTCAGCGTTGGGCGAGAAAGTCGGGTAGCGCATGCCCAACGCGCTGTTTGTCACCTGGCGGTCCGTACCGGTGGCCCAGTCCCGGACCCAGACCTGCATCGAACCGGAGCGGTCAGAAATAAACGCCAGGTAACGACCGTCACGCGAGAATGCTGGGTCGCGTTCGACGAAGACATCAGCAGTCAGTTGCTGTAAGTCGCCGTTTGGTTCGCGCCACCACAAATCACCCAAGGCCGTGAACACGACCCCACTGCCGTTCGGCGCCGCCACCGGCGCTAGAATGCCCAGCGCGGCCTGCGAGGTTTTTGTTGTTGCAATCGGTGAGCGGCGTTCATATGCACGCGCTGCGACGGAAAAACTCGCACTGAACGCGATGGTCCGCGGCTTAGTCGCATCAAGACTACGTTCTTTAATCACGCCGTCGGCGGTATAGCGTAGCGTTTGGTTATCGACCCAGGCCGGCGCAAAACTAAACACGTCTTCGTCTAGTGTGGACACGGGCGCCTGCTGGCCGGTTCTGGCATTGACCGTGATCAGGCGGTTGACGGCGATGTATGGAAAGCCAATCTCCTGCTCCGGCCGAACGATGGCGAGCCTGCTCCCGTCGGGACTGAACACTGGGGTATGCATGCGTCTCGCTTTGCCTTCCAGAAGCAGCCGGGCGGGGCAATCCCAACACTTTACATAGAGGCTCGGCCGGCCACTGCGATTCGAGATAAACGCCAGCACCTTACCGTTAGCTGATAGGGCTGGTGCGTAGTCGTCAGCCGAGTCTGCCGTCCATTGACGCAGTGCGCCGGTGGTGAGATCGAGTTCCCAGAGGTCGTAGTTGCCGTTGCGGTCGGAGGAAAACACAACGCGTTGATCGTTGACCCAAACCGGCTCGCGGTCATCTTGTGTGCCACTCGTGAGCGAACGCAGGCCGGTGCCGTCGGTATTAATCATCCAGATGTGCCAGTTGCCGCTGC
>JAYZJE010000072.1:0-15775 GCA_036164895.1 Pseudomonadota bacterium | reverse complement strand
CTGCTGATTTGGCGTCAGCGACAGCGCATCAACGCGTCGACGATCGGACGATCAGCCGGTAAGAGCCCTTGCTTGAGCAGATTTTCCGGCACAGCCCAGCGAATCGGCTGGCCTTCCAGGCCCTGCGGCATCCCATCGTACTCATTGACACACCAGACATCCAACACGACGGTTCGATCCGCGTAGTCATGCTGAAATCGAGTCAGCGGCGCAGCCGTCCTGATCACAATACCGAGTTCCTCCGCGAGTTCCCGAGTCAGCGCCGCCAGAGGCGTTTCGCCCTCATGAATCTTACCACCCGGAAATTCCCAAGCGCCTGCTTGATGGGCGCTAGGCAACCGCTGGCTGATCAACACCTGACCACGATTATCCTGCAAAACACCGACAACAACGTTGATGCATAGCGACTTCTCGGGCTTCGGCATACGGTCACCGCTTCACCAGGAAACAGTTCAGCCCAAACGACCGTGGCAGTGTTTGAATTTCTTGCGCGATCCGCAAGGGCAGGGTTCATTCCGGCCCACCTTGCGCTCCGCACGGACATACGGCACGACTGGTTCGGGCGCCTCCGAAGCAACCGGTCCAGCCACCGCCCTATCGGCGGCGCCCATCGCCGACGGCGCAGCAGCATGGCGGAATTGCATGTGCTCAGTCCCCTGCCGTTGTTCTTCCACCGCCTCAACGTCGGCTGCTCCACGTAATCGCGCCTTGGACAGTATGCTGATCACTTGGTGCTTTACCTGGTCCAGCATACTGCCAAACATTTCGAAGGATTCCCGCTTGTATTCCTGCTTCGGATTCTTTTGCGCGTAACCGCGTAAATGAATCCCCTGGCGCAGATAATCGAGAGCGGCTAGGTGCTCCTTCCAATGCATGTCGAGCTGTTGGAGCATGACGCTTTTTTCGATTTGCCACATCGCCGTCTCAGAAACCGGTTCGATCTTTTTGTCGTACTTCTGCTCGATCTCTTTGACGATACGTTCCCGCAGCGTGTCCTGATTTAGACCTGAATCAGTTTCCAGCCAATCAGAGATTTGCAGGCCGGCACCAAACTCTCGGTCTAGCGTTTGTTCAAGACCGACCGTGTCCCACTGTTCCTCGAGACTGTCGGGCGGAATGTAATTGTCGATGCTGGCGTTAACCACTTCAATACGGATGCCGGTGATGGCATCGGCAATGTCGTCCGCGTTCATCAACTCGTTGCGCTGCTCATAAATCACCCGTCGCTGGTCGTTGGCAACGTCGTCATACTCCAACAGAGCCTTGCGCACATCGAAGTTATGCGCCTCAACCTTGCGCTGAGCTCGCTCGATCTGTCGCGACAACAGATTGCTCTCTATCGCCTCGCCTTCGCGCATACCGACTCTGGACAACATTGACTTGGTGCGTTCTGGATTGCCAAAAATGCGCATCAGGTTGTCTTCCATAGACAAGTAGAAACGGCTGGAACCCGGATCTCCCTGGCGGCCGGCGCGGCCTCGCAATTGATTGTCTACGCGGCGTGATTCGTGTCTTTCGGTGCCGACTATACGCAGGCCACCGACTTCGATGACCTTCTCGTGCCGCTTCGCCCAGTCGGCTCTGTGCAGCTCTGTTTCATGTTCAGTGGTACTTTCAGGCAAAATCGAAAGTTCGGCGTCGAGGTTGCCGCCGAGCACTATGTCCGTTCCGCGCCCCGCCATGTTGGTGGCGATCGTCACCGTGCCCGGTCGGCCCGCCTCTACGATGATTCCCGCCTCGCTCTGGTGATGCTTGGCATTAAGCACCTGGTGCGTGATCCCGTGATTTTTGAGCAGTCCCGACAGGTATTCTGAAGTTTCAATTGACGTCGTACCGACGAGTATTGGCTGTTGCCGCTTCTGGCAGTCCTCGATGTCCTCAATGATCGCCGCAAACTTGTCCTTCTCCGTCAGGTAAACGAGGTCGGCCTGATCGTCGCGGATCATCGGCATATGCGTGGGGACAACCACCACTTCAAGTCCGTAGATCTGCTGAAACTCGAACGCTTCGGTATCGGCCGTACCGGTCATACCGGCGAGCTTTTCGTACATGCGGAAATAATTTTGAAATGTAATGGAGGCAACGGTCTGGTTTTCCTCCTTGACGACCACTCCTTCTTTGGCCTCGATTGCTTGGTGAAGGCCATCCGACCAACGCCTGCCCGGCATGGTGCGGCCGGTAAACTCGTCGACAATGACAATCTCTCCATCCTTGACAATGTAATCGACATCGTTCTTGAACAGCGCACGGGCGCGAAGCGCCGCGGTCAAGTGATGCATGAGTCGGATATTGCCTGCGTCATAAAGGCTTTCATCGGCGCCGATCATGCCTTCCCGAATGAGTAATTGTTCAACTTTCTGGTGACCCTCTTCAGTTAAAAAGGCCTGCTTGGATTTCTCATCGACACTGAAATCGCCAGGCGGCTTCAGGACACAGCCGCGCGGCTTGGTGCCTGGATCAACCTCAACGAGGTCATGGCCCCCAGCAAATGCCAGATCGACTGCCTTTTGAATGGGCATCTGACCAAGCTTCTCGCCGTCCTGGTCAGTTACGTCGACAGTCGATGCCGTAATGTCGGAATTACGCGGCGCGCCCTCCAGTTGCCGTTGCTGCAGGCCTGGCAATAGCTTGTTTATACGCACGTAAAGTTCGGTACTTTCTTCGCTGGGGCCCGAGATAATCAGCGGTGTGCGGGCTTCATCAATCAGAATCGAATCCACCTCGTCGACGATGGCGAAACTTAACCGACCCTGTGCCTGGTCGTCAGGGTGCAAAGCTAGGTTGTCACGCAGGTAGTCGAAACCGAATTCATTGTTGGTTCCGTAAACGATGTCCGCCGTATAGATTTCCCGTTTTTCGGCCTGAGTCTGACCGCTCTTGATCACACCGACCTGCATACCGAGAAATTCGTAAATCGGTCGCATCCAATCTGCGTCGCGTTGGGCCAGGTATTCGTTGACCGTAACAATGTGAACACTGTTGCCAGTCAGCGCGTTCAAATAAGCCGGCATGGTTGCGACCAGGGTTTTGCCCTCACCAGTACGCATCTCGGCAATCTTGCATTGGTGTAATGCAATACCGCCCAACAATTGTTCATCGAAGTGTCGAAGCTTCAGAGTTCGCCTTGATGCCTCGCGCACCACGGCAAATACTTCGGGCAACAAATTGTCGAGTTCGGCGCCATCTGCCAAGCGCTGTTTAAACTCAGCGGTTTTGTTCCGTAGCGTGGCATCGCTCAGATGAGCCTGGCCGTCTGAGCCCGACAACGAGTAGGACGATGACTCCAGTTCACTCTCGCAGACGTTAGCTGCCACAACAGCTCTCTGGTAACCACGCAGGAGCCGCTGATTACGACTCCCAAACAACTTTGTTAGAAAATTAGCCAAACACGGTTCCCCGCATCATGCGCACCGGCCAAACCGGCAGTTCGCGGATGACGCTTATGGATTGAGATCAACAGTGGTGCGCACGCTTACCGCTCGCCCCACTGACGAGCCGCGCTATTTTACGGGTATCGACGTGACGAAGGAACGTCAGTTTGTCTGGCTGATGTAATTTCTGGGATCCACGGCACGGCCGTTGCGCCAGACCTCGAAGTGAAGATTAGGCCCTGTCGCGCGGCCACTGGAACCCATACGCGCAATTATCTCACCTTGCCCCACCTGGTTACCAACGGTGACAAGATTCTCGGCGTTGTGAGCATAGCGGGTGAAATAACCGTTTCCGTGGTTGATTTCCACCATATTCCCGTAGCCATAACGATCAGCCGACCAACTGACAACCCCGGCCGCAACCGCAATCACTTCCGCACCGGCTCGGCCCGAAAAATCGACACCGCGATGATAGGCTGGCTTACCCGTGAGCGGGTCAGTGCGCTTACCGAAAAACGAAGAAATATAACCGGATTTTACGGGCTTACCGCTCGGATGCACACGATCATACAATTTACGATTGAGCAGTATGCCTTCCAAGGCCACCAGCTGCTGTCCCTGATCGTTGAGCCGCCGAGCCAGCACATCCAGATTCGCTAGTAGGTCTGGTAATTGCCCGTACGGCCCAGAGTCTAACGGTTCTTCAGGACCGCCCAGCGCCGGTACGCTGTCAAAATCGAACTCTCCATCGTTTAGGCTGACCATGCCAGTGAGTCGGCGCCCTAAAGCGTTAAGGCGAATAACGTTGGCGTTGAGTTCTCCTAGACGCAGAGCCAGTGCATTCAGCTGTTCACCGGCTGATTGGTGTATTTCCCGAAGTTCTGCCCGCTGCATCGCCAGATCCGATTGCAGCGCGACGATCTGATCCTGAGGAAGTTCTGATCCATGTGATCGCGCGTAGCCCAAGCCAAGCAAAATACCTCCAACCGTGAGTGTCAAAATCAGCGCGGCCGCCACCACCATGGGTGGTAGGGGCAATCGCAGGCGGCGCGCAGCACCGCCATGACGGTTAATAAAAATCAAATTCATCGATTCCGCTACTCCGTATGCCCGTACAAGCCAAGTCTGTCCGTTACGGATCGGACAGTGGATCAATACTCGTTGCTACCGGCCGCCTGTTCACCTGCCATGCCTGCAGTGCTAGCTGCGCCAGACGCGAACCCCGCGATCTTCGGATTATGCATCTTGGACAAGCGTCTGGGTGAATCCGACTTTCCCCGGGACCTCAATGTTGCAGCGTAAAATATGCAAAAATCCCCTAATTAAAACAAGGAGCTGCTTCCGCAACCGCAGGCTAGAATTTAGAAATTATGTTAAAAGAAAAGCCTAAGATATTGTCTGAAATAGTTGTCGATGTCGATTCCCGAGTGTACAAGCTCGCTGCTGAAGCCCGCCGGCGGGTTCACCTGACCGACTACCTGCGCAACGAATTGCCAGAGGGTCTAAGCGCCGGCGTGCTAGGTTGTAACATACGCCCGGACGGCACCCTAGTAGTGATTGCCAGCAGTCCAGAATGGGCGAACCGCCTGCGGTTCGAGTCAGCGCGGCTGCTGCAAATCGGCCAAGCGCTTGAGTCTCAGGTGCAAAGCATCAAGCTGAGGGTTGCAAATTCGGTTACCGGTTAAACATTGGCGGCAACTTCGATGTAGGCAATTGGTGCCTTTCGACCATCAGCGAACATGACTTCTTCCCAAGCCTTCGGTAAAGCTTGCAGCGCTAGAACCAGCTTATTGTTGAGCGCATGTCCCGACTTGTAGCCGGTAAACTCACCAATCAATCCTTGCCCCAGCAGATAGAGATCGCCTATCGCGTCGAGAATCTTGTGCTTGACGAATTCGTCCTCGTATCTCAAACCGTCTTCGTTCAACACTCGAAAATCGTCAAGCACTATCGCATTGCCAATGTTACCGCCGCGGCCCAGTTTATGGGCCCGCAACACTTCAATATCGCGCAAAAACCCAAATGTCCTTGCCCGGCTGACTTCCTTGAGAAATGATGTCGTGGAGAAATCAATACTAGACGCCTGCGTGTGTTTTTTGAATACCGGATGGTCAAAGTCAATCTGGAAATTTACTTTAAAGCCATCGAATGGCCGGAGTTCCACCCATTTGTCGCCATCCTCAACGCGGACATTTTGTTTGATCCGAATAAATTTCTTTGGCGCAGTTTGTTCTTCGATACCAGCCGACTGCAGCAGAAACACAAAAGGTGCTGCGCTGCCATCCATGATGGGAACTTCTGGGGCACTTAAATCAACGTAGGCATTGTCGATACCCAGCCCTGCGAATGCCGCCATCAAATGTTCAACTGTAGAAACCTTAGTGTCACCTTTAACTAAGGAAGTTCCGAGCATTGTATCCCCAACCAAAGCGGCTGCTGCCGGAATATCAACCACCGGTTCCAGGTCAACCCGCCGGAAAATAATCCCGGTGTTGTCAGTCGCCGGACGCAGCGTCATATAGACCTTGTACCCGGTATGGAGGCCCACGCCTGTGGCCCTGATCGAATTTTTCAAGGTTCGCTGTCTGAGCATAAATTCATCCGTCCCACGGCCGAGCTTGGCGCCAAGAACACTAAAACGACTGTTGCCGCGGCGGACCCATCCGTTTCCAAAAAAACATTCACGGCCGGAAACCTGACGGCAAATCTATAAGGGGAACACTACTCCTTTATGGCTACACCCGCTCGAATGCGCCCTAGCATACAGGGTAAATCGCGCACGTTGGGGTACAGACGCGCGGGAGCAGAAACTACCACACACCCCGAAACTCACGCAAGCTCAAAACGGCGCCCGCATCAGTCCACCTGTCGACGCAGAAACGCTGGAATATCAAGTACTTCAATGGTTTCCTGCGATTCCGCTAGGTCGTCACCGACCTTGTGCCGTTGCACCGCTGGTTTGTCTAAAGCCGTATAATTTGGCTCTTTACCAACCGTCTCAGGCTGAACCACCCGCATTGACGGCGGCTGCAATACGGCCGGCTTGCCCAAGCCCGTGGCAACCACGGTAACGCGGATATCGTTAGTCATATCCGGATCGATCACGGTACCTACAACCACGGTCGCATCATCCGAAGCAAACTCCTTAACCGTGCTACCGATTTCGTCGAACTCACCAATCGACAGATCCGATCCGGCAGTAACGTTGACGAGAATTCCATTGGCGCCGGCCAAATTGACATCTTCGAGCAGCGGACTGGACACCGCGGCCTCGGCAGCCTCTCTGGCCCTGTCTTCTCCGGTAGCAGTGCCGGATCCCATCATCGCCATGCCCATTTGGGCCATGACCGTGCGCACGTCGGCAAAATCGACGTTGATCAGTCCCGGACGGGTGATCAGCTCCGCGATACCCTGCACGGCACCCTGCAGCACCTTATTCGCTGCCTTGAACGCCTCGAGTAACGAGGTTTCACTACCCAGCACCGTAAGTAGCTTTTCGTTCGGGATTGTGATCAATGAATCAACGTGACGACCGAGTTCCAAGATGCCTTGGTCCGCGATTAACATACGCTTAGCACCTTCCATTTCAAACGGCTTGGTGACCACTGCCACGGTCAGGATGTTAAGTTCCTTTGCAACCTGCGCAATCACCGGCGCCGCACCGGTACCGGTCCCACCGCCGAACCCGGCGGTGATAAACAACATGTCGGTACCCTCGACCACTTCGTGAATGCGATCGCGATCCTCCATGGCAGCCTGCCGGCCCACGTCCGAATCCGCCCCGGCACCGAGGCCTTTGGTGATATTGCAACCGATCTGCAGGGTGGTCTTGACTTGAGTGGATTCCAGTGCCTGCTGGTCTGTATTCGTGCAGACAAAATCCACGCCGTCAATGCCACAGCTGGCCATATGCTTGACAGCATTACCGCCACCTCCACCGACCCCCAGCACTTTGATTACCGCGCTCTTGCGGTATGCGTCCATGAGTTCAAACATTGACTCTCTCCTTATCGTCAACCAAGTTGTATCAATCAAAAGTTCCCCTGAAACCAAGTTCTCATCCTTTCCCAAATTTCCCGAAAATTTCCCTGTACCGTTGTTTCTAAGGACTGCTGCTCTCCCTTGTTCCGGGCATAAAGCAGGATTCCGACACCGGTTGCATGGATCGGGTTGCGCACAATCTCACCAAGTCCTTGAACGTACTGCGGCATACCTAAGCGCACCGGCATGTGGAAAACTTCTTCAGCGAGTTCCACCGCGCCCTCCATCTTTGAACTGCCTCCGGTAATGACAATCCCCGCGGCAATCATTTCTTGGAAACCGCTGCGCCGCAATTCGTTGCCAACCAACGTGAACAACTCTTCATATCTGGGCTCAACCACTTCGGCTAGTGTTTGTCGGGCCAGCCGCCGGGGCGGACGATCGCCGACGCTCGGCACTTCAATGGTCTCGTCGCTATTGGCGAGTTGCGACAGCGCACAGGCGAACTTGATCTTTATCTCTTCTGCATATTGCGTGGGTGTTCGCAGCGATATCGCGATGTCGTTGGTCACCTGATCGCCAGCGATCGGTATCACCGCTGTGTGCTTAATCGCACCATCATGGAAAACCGCGATGTCTGTGGTGCCGCCGCCTATATCGATGAGAGCAGCGCCCAGTTCCTTTTCATCTTCAGTCAATACAGCATAGCTTGCCGCGAGTTGCTCCAGCACAATGTCCTCAACCTCGAGCCCACAACGCTGCACGCACTTGACGATATTCTGCGCCGCGCTTGCGGCGCCAGTAACAATATGCACTCTGGCTTCGAGGCGCACACCTGACATCCCGATAGGATCGCGGATACCTTCCTGACCGTCGATAATAAACTCCTGCGGCAGCACGTGAAGAACGCGCTGATCAGCCGGAATCGCCACCGCCCTAGCTGCATCGATAACTCGCTCAACATCGCTCCGACCAACCTCGCGATCTCGAATCGCAACGATGCCATGCGAGTTGAGACTGCGGATGTGACTGCCCGCGATGCCCGTATAGACTGAATGAATTTCGCAACCCGCCATCAGTTCGGCTTCTTCAACTGCTCTCTGAATTGAATTCACCGTCGCTTCGATATTGACAACTACACCCCGCTTCAGCCCATGTGATGGATGTGACCCGAATCCGATCACTTCCAGTTCACCGTCGTCCTGAACCTTGGCGACAATGGCAACGACTTTGGACGTTCCGATGTCCAGACCAACGATGAGTTCCTTCTCCGGCTTATTAGGCATACGGACGATTCTCCTGCGCCATTGCGGCTGGTATGACACTCGTGCCTTTCCATCGAATGGCAAAGCCATTCGTGTATCGCATGTCGACGTATATGATCCGTTTGCTTCTGGGCGCAATTACGCGATCAAGCGCGCGGAAAAATCGCACAAGCTGTTCATCAACGGCGGCGGTACCAAAACGGACTACGATGCCGTTACTCAATTGGAGCTCCCATGCGCCGCGTTTATCGAGTCTCAGTGAAACCGCAGACAGTCCGCGTTGCTCGAGGCGGGTCTGCACATCAAAGTAACGCTTGGCAACTCTACTCTGGGTGCCGGGCGGTCCATCGAGACGTGGGAGTTCCACCGGCACATGTGAAGCATGCTCTACAAACAAAATCCCGTTGGTATTCAACAAACCGTCCTTGCCCCAGCATGCGGCCGGCCGTTCCTCTTCAACCATCACCTCGAGAAAAGCCGGCCATTTCCGTCGGATACTGGCGCGGGCAATCCATGGCAAGCCGGTTAGCTTGTGCTGCAATAAATTTAGGTCGGCGCTCAGAAAACCACCGCTAAGGTGCGGCGACAGCGCGGCTTCTACCTGCACGGCCGACACACGCTCAAAGGCCCCAGCCACTCTCACCGTGTCAATCGGCCGGCCCACAACCCAAATAATGCCAACACAGACCAGCGCTATTACGACCACTGCCGGAGCAACTTTCACCAGCACCCGCCAGTCGAGCGCCGGCAAGGACAACCGGCGATCCGAAACGCGGTGTTGCTTGCCCCGATTACGCGCCATGGTTGCTCTCCCCGAGATTTACGATCATGCGACCAGCACGCCGGCCAACAAAGCTTGTTTCCAGAATGCGCCAAACCAGCTCATCGAAATCGGTTCCGGCTTCGGCAGCCGCCATCGGTACGAGACTGTGGCTGGTCATGCCCGGTATCGTATTCACTTCCAGAACCAACGGTGTGCTGTCATCCGCCAGCATGAAATCCACCCTGCCCCACCCCGACGCGCCAACTCCAATAAAAGCTTCCATGCATACTGCAGCCAGCAATCGTTCCTGGTGCTCCGGCAAACCGCAGGGACAGGTGTAGCGAGTTTCGTCGCTAAAGTATTTCGCCTGGTAATCGTAAAAACTGTCGGCCGCATCGATCCTAATCAACGGCAACACCTGATTGTGCAGCACGGCAGCCGTGTACTCGGGTCCGGATATCCAAGCCTCTGCAAACACCTCGCTACGGAATTTCGCGGCTTCGTGATATGCCTCCGCAAGTTGCTCCGGTCGCTCAACCCGGGTGATTCCTAGGCTGGACCCCTCGACAGCGGGCTTTACGATCATCGGCAAGCCGAGCACGCCGATGACTGATTCAAAATCCTGTTCGCCTGACAACTCAAAATACGCTGGCGTATCAATGCTCATGCCCGCCAGCAGCCGCTTGGTCCTGAGCTTATCCATGCTAATCGCAGAGCCTAGTAGGGCGCTGCCGGTAAACGGTATATTCATCATGGTCAACAAACCCTGAATCGTGCCGTCCTCGCCACCACGTCCATGCAACGCCAGCCAGACGCGGTCGAACCGGTCCCGAGACAGCACACTAAACAGATCACCTACCGCATCCACCGGGTGCACATCAATGCCTTTGCGCAACAACGCCTTGAGCACCGCCTTTCCGGTCATCAGCGAAACCTCACGCTCGGCCGAATCGCCGCCCATGAGCACTGCTACCTTGCCAAACTGCTCTGCATTCTCTATGTGCGGGAATGAGCTCGTCATTGCCACCCACCCTTTTCGGAGCCGCCTTTGTTCGTTGGCTCGCCGACGATGTGCACCTCGCACACCAAGGTGACACCATGGACTTGCTGCACCGTATCGCGAACATAATCGATCAATGCTTCAACATCGGCTGCCGTAGCGTTGCCGGAATTGATAATAAAATTCGCATGCTTGGTCGAAACCTCAGCTCCACCAACGCAAAATCCTTTCAAACCGGCAGTTTCGATCAAACGAGCCGCATGATCTCCCGGCGGATTGCGAAATACCGATCCACAACTGGGCAATCCAAGTGGCTGCTTCTCGCGTCGCTCCTGAATCAATGAACGAACGCTCGCCATGCTGGTCGCAAGCCGTTGTGCAAAATGAAAGCGAGCGGCGAGAAACCATTCATCCGGAGAGCCGGTAACCTCACGATAAGCTACCCGGTAGGCATCGGCATCCCGGCTAGCAACTTCCCCCTGTCGGTTGACGACATCGACACTGATGACGTGATCCCAAGTTTCACCACCAAATGCGCCGGCATTCATTCTGAGTGCGCCACCAACAGTGCCTGGAATCCCAGCAAAAAATTCGGCGGGACCCACCTTCCAGCGCACACACTTGCGAGCTAACACAGTGCAGGGTGCACCCGCACCCGCTTCGACGAGGCCGCCGCCAAGGTAGCGAATCTCGCCCAGCGCATGGGACACCGCTACGACCGCTCCCCGTATACCACCGTCCCTGACCAACAGGTTACTCCCCAGACCAATCCAGTAAATTGGCATCGTTGGCGGCAGATCACGAATAAAAGCACACAGGCGCTCACGCGACTTTGGCACGAAATAGATGTCCGCAGGCCCGCCAACACGCCATGACGTATGCCGTGTCATCAGCTCCTGCTCCAGCACATCACCCAACCCACGATCATAATTTTCTGCAGCCATTACGAACTCAACCTCAGGGATCGAAGCTTGCCCATCGTCGCCGGCAACCCGGCCGCAAACGCACCGATGTCACCTGCACCCAGGGTTAACACCAGATCACCGTCCTCCAGAACCGCCCCCAGTGCCTGCGGTACGCCCCTCAATTCGGGAACAAAGATCGGTTCCACTTGGCCGCGACTGCGCACCGCTCGACAGATTGACCGACCGTCTGCCGATGCAATCGGCTCCTCGCCAGCCGCATATACCTCGGTGACAATCAAACGGTCAACGCTGGCTAGTATCTTGGCAAAATCGTCCAGCAGATCGCGCGTCCGCGTGTATCGATGCGGCTGGAAAACAACCACCAAGCCGCGACCTGGCCACACCTGTCGCACCGCTGCCAGCGTGGCAGCAATTTCGGTTGGGTGATGAGCGTAATCATCAACGAACAGTACCTTGCCGGCCGCAGTTTTTTCCTCACCCAGCGTTTGGAACCTGCGATCGATGCCCTGAAAGCCCGCCATGGCTGTTTGAACAGCTGCGTCGTCAAGGCCGAGTTCGTGGGCAACTGCAACGGCGGCGAGCGCGTTCAGAACATTGTGCCGACCGGGTAAATTTACCGTCAAATGCAATGCCTCCGAAGCGCCCGGGCGCAAGACCTTGAACATAGAACGAAGGCCATTGATCTCAATCTCTGTTGCTCTAATGTCTGCCTGCTCACTGATCCCGTATGTCATGACGGCACGCTGTATATCAGTGAGGATGTTCTGCACTCCGGGATCGTCCACGCAAATCACCGCCAGACCGTAGAACGGGAGGTTATGGAGAAATTCCAGAAAGGCTCGGCGAAGCCGATTTAGATCGCCGTCGTAAGTGCCGAGATGGTCGTTGTCGATGTTTGTCACGACGGCGAGCATCGGTTGTAGGTGCGTAAACGAGGCATCGCTCTCGTCCGCCTCAGCCACCAAATAACGCCCCACGCCAAGCCGCGCATGCGTATCGGCGCTCTTCAGGCGCCCACCGATCAGAAAGGTTGGATCCTCGCCCGCCTCAGCAAGCACGCTGGCAATCAGGCTAGTGGTCGTAGTTTTACCGTGCGTACCAGCAATGGCAATGCCGTGCCGAAACCGCATCAGTTCAGCCAACATCTCCGCCCGCCTGACAGTTGGAATGCGTTGCTCGCGCGCGGCGACCCGTTCCGGATTTTCCGCGCCTATAGCGCTTGAAATCACAACCACATCAGCTCCGTTGATGTTTTCCGCCCGATGCCCAAGAAAGGTTTTCGCACCGAGTCTTTTCAGTCGTTTGACGACGGACGTGCACCGTAGATCCGACCCCTGCACTTCGTGCCCAAGGTTCAACAGGACTTCGGCAATGCCTGACATGCCAATGCCACCGATGCCAATCAGATGGATCCGGGTAATTTTGCGCATTCGATCGGTCATACGGCGTCCTTTACAGCCAAACAGGTTTCAACCAGTTCCGCAGTGGCGTTTGGACGGGCCAGCGAGTGCGCAGCGCGGGCGCGATCGATCACCACACGACGATCGCGGGCGCAACTTTGGATTTCCTTAGCCAATCTCTCGGCTGTGAGTTCCGGCTGGGGCACCAGCACTGCCGCGCCTGCCTTTACCAGATAAGCGGCATTCAGCGTCTGATGATCGTCCACGGCGGACGGGTACGGCACCAGCACCGCAGCCAGCCCGGCTGCGGCAAGCTCCGACACGGTCAGTGCCCCGGCCCGGCAGATCACCAAGTCAGCCCAGTCATACGCCGATGCCACGTCATCGATAAATACCTCCACCCGCGCAGTGATGCCCGCGCGCCGATAGCCATCGATCGCCGCATCCAGCGCAACCGATCCTGCCTGATGCCAAATGTCCGGTCGGGCATTCACCGGTAAAATTGCGAGGGCCGCGGGTACACACCGATTCAGCACCAGGGCGCCCTGACTGCCACCAAGTATGAGGACACGCAAGCGTCCAGCGTGCTCACCGAGCCGCTGTTCCGGATCGTCGAGCGCGAATATCTCTGGCCTAACGGGATTGCCGACCAACCGTGCATTCACGCTAGAGGAAAAACTGCCCGGGAAGGCTTCCAACACTTCCCGAGCAATTCCAGCCAGAAGACGATTAGTTAACCCCGCGGCGGCATTTTGTTCGTGGATGACCAGTGGTAGTCGCAGCATCCAAGCGGCCAACCCTCCTGGGCCAGATGCAAACCCACCCATACCGAGGACGACGCCCGGCTTGCGGCGATTCAGTACACGCAGCGCATCGACCAGCGACCGCAGCACCCGGTACGGTGCCCTCAGCCAATTCAGAATACCCTTGCCACGCAAGCCGCTGACCCGAATGCGATCCAGCGGGATACCGGCCGCGGGCACGATCTGGGCTTCTAGACCCGATGCGGTGCCTAGCCAGACGACGTTTTCATCTCGCTGCTGCAGCGCCTGCGCAACCGCCAGTGCAGGAAATACGTGCCCACCGGTGCCCCCGGCCATGATCATTATCGGCGCAGCATTCATCGCGCCGCACTCCGCGCCTTAACCCGGTGACTCCGATTTTCAAGGTCGATCCGGAACAGCAGTCCAAGACCGATCAACGTGATAACGAGACTACTGCGGCCATAACTAACCAGCGGAAGCGTCAAGCCCTTGGTCGGCAGGATGCCCATATTGACCCCGATATTGACCAACGTCTGAAAACCCTGCCAGATGGCAAACCCAAACGCGACGTAGGCCTGAAAAAACCGTTCACGCATTGTGGATTCCGTGGCGATGCGCAACGCGCGCCAGACAAGCGCCCCGAACAGCACAATGACCAAAATGCTGCCCAGCAGCCCGAATTCCTCGGCAATTACCGCGAACACAAAATCGGTATGTGCCTCGGGCAGATAAAACAGTTTCTGCACGCTCTCACCGAGACCTAGGCCGAACCATTCGCCGCTGCCAATAGCAATCAGTGACTGTGTCAACTGAAAGCCGCTGTCAAATGGATCCGACCATGGATCAAGGAACGAGGTGATACGAGTGAGCCGGTAACTGGATGACAATGCCAACATCGTAAGCATTGCAACCATGCCAACCGATAACAGCAGGAAATGCCTTAGGCGGCCGCCGGCTACAAACAACACAGACAGCGCAATAACGAGCATGACCACCGCGGCGCCAAAATCCGGCTCCGCGAGCAACAAACCGCAAGCCAGCAGTACCAGCAACATGGGTTTCAGGAATCCCTGAAAGTTTTCATGCAGTTCTTCGCGCCGACGGACAGCGTAGTCGGCTAAATAAAGGAGCATCAAAAGTCGCGCCGGTTCGGACACTTGCACCAAATTCACGCCACCAATATTCAGCCAACGGGTGCTGCCGTTCACGGTGTGTCCGAAACCCGGAATCAATACGGCGGTCAGTAATGACAATGCAACGATTGCCAGCAATAGGCCGGCCCTTTCCCAGATACCCGTGGGTATTCTGATTACGACAAGTAGACCAACGAGACCGACTGCTACGGCAACCAGTTGTTTCTCGAGATAGAAGAAAGGATCGCCACTGGTGCGCTCGGCGACGGATATCGATGCCGAGGTCAACATAACCAGTCCCCCGACCAGCAGAATACCGGCAACCAATAGAAGAAAACGGTCCAGTGGCGGCTTCGCTGCAGTTCGCGCACTCACTGGGCTAGCCCCCGAACCGCCGCGGTATATTGCTGGCCGCGGTCGGCAAAACTGGCAAACATATCCAAGCTGCCGCAGGCCGGCGCTAGCAGCACCGTTGAACCCGGCGCGGCGATACCTGCTGCGGTCCGCACTGCTTCTTTTAGGCTGTCAACTTGCAGCAATTCACAGGCGTCCGAAAGCGCATTGGCGATGCGATCGGTGTCGCGGCCGAGTAACACCGCAGTGCAATCACGGTCAGCCAGCACCGCCGCCAATTGCGAAAACCCCGCTCCCTTAGCATCGCCGCCAGCGATCAGAACCAATGGCCCGGCAACTGAGCTAATACTTGCTACCGCCGCCGCTTCGTTCGTCGCTTTCGAATCGTCGATCCAGCGTATGCCGTCTGCGGTCGGCACCGTTTGCATGCGGTGCGGCAAGCCATGGAACGCCATTAAGCCCCGGCGCATGGCTGCAGCAGGCACATCCAGCGCACTTGCCATTGCGCATGCCGCGAGCGCGTTAGCGAGGTTATGGCGCCCGATCAATGGCAGCTGATGGACCGCGACGACGCAATCGACACCGCGAGCGATGAATTCCCATGTATCAACCGTGCGAATCCCCCACTGACCGGCATCCGGCGGGTCCAAACCGAAGCTGAGCTGGGCCGCTCCGGATGGCACAAGCGCCATAGCAGCTGGCGCGTCGCGATTAACCACCGCGGTGTGGCACGCACGGTAAATGCGGGCTTTGGCCGCCGCATACCGCTTCGCGGTGACATGCTGGTCAAGATGATCCGTCGCAATGTTGAGTATCAC
>JAYZJE010000071.1:0-3059 GCA_036164895.1 Pseudomonadota bacterium | reverse complement strand
CGTTGAATTGATTGAGCGGTTCGGTCCGGGAATGAAACGGGCTCCGCAAAGCTCCGACGCGAAAATGCTCCCGGTCGATCATGCTGCTCTCCCCTGTCCCAGTACCACCGCGGCCGCATTGCGACCGGCGTTGCCCATGACGCCGCCACCCGGGTGGCACCCTGCACCGCAAAGAAAGAGCCCGTTAATCGGTGTCGTGTACTGAGCCGCCCCCGGCACGGGCCGCAGCATCAGCGCCTGATCGAGCGCATACTCACCGTGGTGCCAATGACCACCGGTGATACCGAACTCCCGCTCGATGTCAACCGGGGTCAGCAACTCAGAAGCAACTATGTGCTGGCGAAGGTTCGGCGCATAGCGCGCCAGCACCTCAATGATCTGGCTGAGGAACGCTTGTCGCGCTGAGTCCCAACCTTCCTTCAGCGCGTACGGCGCGTATTGAACGACAGCCGACAACACATGCTGTCCTGAGGATGCGAGACTGTCGTCATGAATGCTCGGTATCGTGATCTCGAACACGGGTTCGGTCGAGTAACGGCCGTATTTTGAGTGATCAAACGCACGTTCAACGTAGGCCATATCGGGCGCGATGACCAGCCGTTCGCCGACCTGATCGTTCGCCAGGCCCGTGAATTCGGGCAGGCTGTCGAGCGCGAGGTGCAGCTTGGCCGCATTACCGCGCATGCGGATGTTATCGATCCTGCGGACGAATTCGGCTTCGAGATGTCGCGCGCCCAGCAAACCAAAGAAGGTGGCTTTAGGATCAGCGTTCGAAACGATCGCAGCTGCAGCGATCTGTTCGCCGTTGTCCAACTCGACACCCCGAACTCGATCGCCGTCGAGTTGAATGCACTTCACTCGACTCGATGTGCGAATACTGACCCCGTTACGCTCTGCAGCAACACCCAGCGCAGAAGTCACAGCGCCCATGCCACCGCGAGGTATCGCGAGTGAACCCTGCCCTCCGCTAACCCGGCCGCTGATCCGATATAAGGCATTCAGCACGCTGTTGTTAGAGCGCGGCCCGAGGTGCGCACCGAGCACACCGTCCAGGCTCAGCGCACCTTTGAGCAACGGGTGCTCGAAATTCTCCTCGAGCACGTCGTAAATATTGATGCCGGCGATGCGCAGGAATTCGCGCATGTCCGTCTTGCCAAGGCGCCGGAGATCCAAACCAAGTCTTGCGAGATCGACCAGGTTACCGCTGTTGTTCACGCCCGGGCGCGGCGGCGGCCGTTTGTGCAAGCGGCTGAGCAACTGAGCGAAGCGTTCCATGCGTCGTCGGTATTCGACCAACGCCGATTGATCTGCCTCAGACACGCCATCGCCGGACACAGCGGCCCCGGAAATACTCAGATGATTGCCGTCATCAGCGAGCGCGATGGTCTGCAGGCTTACACGCGCAAACTCCAGCCCATTGGCGTCCAACGCAAGCTCGCTGCGGATCTCGGCGTCCAGCAGGTTCAGCACATGCGCGCACGCGGAGACCTTGAAGCCCGGCGCAAACTCGCGCGTCACCGCAGCGCCGCCGACCGTGTCTGCGGCTTCGAGCAACGTGACCGTTCGACCCGCCTTCGCAAGATAAGCAGCACAGACCAAACCGTTATGGCCACCGCCGATCACGACTACCTGGTCTGCGTCAGTCATCGCTCCAAGCCTCGGGCACCGTGTTAGCGCGACGCAGGTCGCGCAGCAACTCGCGGGCGGCATTCGCGCCCGGCGCCGCCATTACGCCGCCGCCAGGATGGGTTGCCGAACCGCACATATACAGCCCGCGCAGAGGGCCGCGAAACTGCGCATAACCGGGAATTGGGCGATTGAAAAACAACTGATCCAACGTCAACTCACCCTGAAAGATATTCCCTTCAGTTAAGCCTATCTCGTCCTCGATCTCTCGTGGTGTGCGCACTTCGGCATCGAGGATCAGGCTTTTGAAATTCGGACTGTAATTCGCGATCTGGTCGATGACGTCACGGCCGAACGCGTCGCGGTCCTCGTTAGTCCAGTCCCGGCCGTTGATATACGGAGGCGCATATTGAACAAAGACTGACATGTAATGTTTACCCGGGGGCGCCATCGTCGGATCCGTCAGCGTCGGAATGAGCATGTCGACGTACGGGTCGTGCGACCACGTGCCGTTCTTCCAATCGTCGTAGGCAAGTTCGAGTCGCTCAATCGAATCCATAAAATGCATGTCGCCATACATCAGTGGATTACCCTTGCCGAGTGCAGGAAACTCCGGCAAGCCGTCAAGCGCAATATTGAGCTTTCCAGACGACCCCCTGATCTTGAAATTGCGGACCTGTTTAACGAAAGAGGGTTTGAGGTCCTTCTCATCCATCAATTTGAGAAAGGTTCGCTTGGGGTCAAGATTTGACACAATGGTATCGGCGCGATATTCATCACCATTTTCCAACGCAACACCGGTCACTTTGCCGCCTTTGACGACGATCTGATTGACACCGGCATCGGTCTTGATCTCACCACCGTATTTTTGGAAGGCCCCTGCCATCGCGTCGGCGATCGCTCCCATGCCACCGCGCGCGAATCCCCATGCGCCCATGCTGCCGTCGACCTCGCCCATCGCGTGGTGCAGCAGCACGTAGGCCGTGCCGGGGGATTGCACGCCCAACGCGGTACCGATAATGCCTGGCCCGGCATAGTGCGCCTTGACCAGCTCTGATTCGAAATACTCATCAAGGTAGTCGGCGATGCTCATCGTGTAGAAGCGGATCGTCTCGTAGATGACATCTTCGCTGAGTTTCCAAAACTCTTTGCCCACATGCAGAAGTTCGAGTAAATCGCGGGGCTTAAACGAAGTCGGATCCGGGGGCGTGCGCATCAGGAAGGGACGAAGGATCCGGCACTGGCGCATCACATCGGTATCGAAGCGCAGATTGGCATCCGCATCCCGCACGCTGTGGCGGGCAATCTCGCGCCGCTGAACTTCGGGGTCGATGTAGCTGCCAAGAAAATCACCGTTTCGGGCCATCGTCGCGCTACCGCCGTAGGGTACGATTTGCAGTCCGTGCTTTGCTAAATCCAGCGCGCGATAAATT
>JAYZJE010000070.1:0-3300 GCA_036164895.1 Pseudomonadota bacterium | reverse complement strand
ACGGCCAGCGGACCGTCATAGGCCGTTGATGGTTCGGGATCTTTAAGAACTTCAATTCGCCTTTTGGTATTCCTAAGTTGGACAATTGGGCCATCTTCGATGAACAGGCCACTCAGCGCCATCGCCTCCGACAAGTGCCCACCACCGTTGCCTCGCAAATCGATGACTAGTCCGTCAACGTCCTCGGTTCCTAATTCTCCGATTAGCCGGCGAACATCCCGCGTCGTGCTGACAAAATCCTTTTCGCCGCGGCTGCGGGCAGCAAAATCCTGGTAGAAGCTTGGAACCTTTATGGTGCCTATACGAAAGATCTGGTCATCCCGGTCGATGTCAAGTATTGAACTTTTGGCTGCCTGTTCTTCCAGCTTGATTTTGTCGCGCACGAGATCAAGTTGGTACCCCGCCTCGCCGGGCGCCGTTTCACCCGGCAGAATCTGCAAGCGCACCATCGTCCCACTCGCTCCGCGAATTAGCTGCACGACGTCATCCAGCTGCCAGCCAATGACATCCACCATCGTTCCTTCTTCGCCTTGGCCGACAGAAATGATCCGATCTTTGGGCTTCATCCGCCCATCAATCGCCGCGGGCCCACCCGGGATGATGCCCAGTATGGTTACATAATCGTCGTCCAGCTGAAGTGAGGCGCCAATCCCCTGGTATGACAAACTCATCTGTATCCGATATTCCTCGGAATGCCGCGGGGACATATAGCTCGAATGCGGGTCCAGCGTACGTGCAAATGTATTGATAAAGTTTTCAAAGACATCGTCGGCGTCGAGTTGGTTTATGCGCTTTAGAACTTGCTGGTATCTCTTGGTTAGGACCTCTTTACCTTGTTCGTGGGTTTTGTCTGTCAGGGTAAGGCTCAGGAGGTCATTTTTTGTTCGCTGACGCCACAATTCGTGCATTTCAACAGTATCGGCGGGCCAGGGCATGTCTTTCCTGTCAAACATGTAATGCTCGTCGATTCCAAAATCTGGTTTTTCATCAAGCAGGCCAATCGCGTAGGTTAACCGTTGCTGTGCACGTAACCGGTACAAGCGGAAAATATCAAAGACCGCCTCCATATCGCCTGATTTCAATGTGTCGTCCAGTTCATACCGGTACTTTGAGAAGAAGTAGGTGATGTCAGGCTGCAGAAAATAGTGTTTGCCGCCATCGAGGTCGTCTATGTATTTTTGCAGCAGTTGATTAGATAGTTGGTCGTCGATTGCCGACCCGGAGTAGTGAGCCCGTTCGGCAAACTTGGCAACCAACTGAGACACTTCATGCTGGCGTGGAGTTGACTTGAGAATGCTTGGGACTTCTGCGGAGTTATCATTCTCTGCACTCGCGAGTGGGGCACAAAGTGCAAGGCTGACGGCAATGAAAACTGTGCAGTGCCGGAGAATTTGCAGGCCTCCCAAGTTCAGTTTGAATGTTGAGATCATTGACTACTCGGACTATGCGGGTTGCTTAACAGTTCAACAAGCGATCTGGTGCACCCAGGCTAGGCGGTGAGCTTTGAGGAAGCAATTCGAGGTGTCCTTGGTGGGGCCTAGGCATCGATCCGTTACATATTGTTTTAGGAATATAGTTTAAATAGTTGTTTAGCATCGTAATTTAATTTTATTTTCCATGCTCCAGTCAGTCGCCGCCGCGTTACCGATGGAACAGGCGGGTGTGGCGCAACCATGCCCACCCATACCAGACCAGTACGATCAGCAGTGGCGACAACAGCAAAAACCACGCTGAGACGCGCCCATGCAAGGCATCGGCGTAGATATTAACGATCAATCCTAATAGGCCAAGCGGTCCCTGGTATGGACCGACCAGCGCACGTCCGACCACGTAAACCACCGCGGGGACGGTTATGGCGCTTAAGCCAATCAGTGTTGCGATTCGGTATATAGGGTGTTTCACGGGAGAGGGTCGGTCGGCACGGATTAGGTCGAAGGCCCTTCGTTAACGATGAAGAATTTTAGTTGGTTCGCTAGGCTCTTGCATGCTGCCGCCTGCGTGCGGGCTATTATCGGCACTGGAATGACGATAGCGGGAATAACGGAGGTGCCCGTTACGTTAGCGTTGATTGTCCCAGCATAGGTCGAATTTTCGAGATCCCACACAACCGCTTGGTAGGCAGATTCATTCTCCCACCAAGCCAGTCCAAAACAACCCCCACCTCCCGGGCCAAGTGCACATGAGAGGCTGCCGCCCCCACCGGTTTGGTCGGTGTCACCGTTTACCCAAACGATATAGCGAATCTTGCGTTCCCGGATTCGGTTAGCAATACCCGGCCGGCTGATTAATCCTGGTAGGTCTTCAATACCCTGGGGCGCGGTGCGTGGCTCGAACCATGGAAACAGCGCATCGCGAAATTCTGATTCTGGGTACACGTTTACCGATTCCGTGCCGTGCTTCACTCGGTTGCTGACGCAATTAAGGAATTTATCTTCGGTTTCGTTGCCGGTGTGATAACTGGTTGCCAGGATGACAATCGACTCCTCGTCACCGATGCCGGTGGCCATGTCTTTGGTTTCTTCGACGCGGGTGGTCATGCAAGCTGATACGGTACTGGCAAGAATTATCGTTGCGCATAAGCGACGTAGCATCTCATCCGCCCTGAAAGTCTCAGGTTTGTTCATCTTTGTCATCGCCATTTTTTGGCAGAAGTTTAGCCTTGATTCCTGGTGCATTGATAAAGTCTACGGCTATGCTTGCTGCAGCATCCCGCATCGCCAACACCGTTGCTTGTTGCATTGGATTTTGTGCGGCTATCGTTTTGGCTTCAGCCTGGCCATAGGCTGTTACCGGCCAGTTGCAGATCAGTTCACCGTCTGGCGCATATACGCGGATATTGTATCGGAGCCAAACTGCGTATCGATCAGTTTGCGACTGACGGGGCAGTGAGAATTCAAATTCTTCTAGCGTGGGCTCAATCACGGCGTCCAATTCGGGATGGTGCGCAGTGTTGGCTTCCTGCTCCAGAGCTATGGTTTGGATGAACATGGCGCCGAAAAGTATGTCAAACAGCGACTCATTGGCGGCGCCTAGGTGTATCGTCCACTCAACCTCCAACGGCGGTGCTTCTTGGTGCACATAATCGGTCAGCGCATCCGGATAGCGAATGCCGACGACCAGCGGCAACGGTTCCACGACCGGAGCCGGAAATTCGGTCTGGACAGTCACGGACTGCGAACAGCCGACCAGGGTAGCCAGTAGGATCAGATAGAAAAACAAAATATTATTATAACTATTAAACAGTTATATAACTCATTTAAACGTAGATTTGACTAATTTGCCGAACTAGGCGATGCGGTT
>JAYZJE010000069.1:0-2823 GCA_036164895.1 Pseudomonadota bacterium | reverse complement strand
TGAGGGTCGCTGCGGCTCTCCGTGACCTCAAGGTTGATGTCATCGAGGCCGGCTTTCCGGCCGCTTCGCAGGGAGATTTCGATGCGGTGCAGGCGATTGCTGGCGAGATCAACGGGCCGATCATCTGTGGACTGGCCCGCTGCAATCCAGCCGACATCGAGCGGGTCTGGAAAGCAATCCAACCCGCCAATAAGCACCGGATCCATGTTTTTGTAGCAACTAGCGAAATCCACCGTAAGCACAAGCTGCGCATGGCGAAGAAGGAAATCATAAAGCATGCCGTAAGCGCGGTGGAGATGGCGAAAGGGTATTGCGATGACGTCGAATTCTCACCCGAAGACGCGTCCCGCACCGAACTCGCCTATTTAGCCGACGTCGTCACGGCCGTTGTCGAGGCTGGTGCAACCACCGTCAATATTCCGGACACGGTAGGTTATACAGTGCCCGATGAGTTTGCCGAGGTATTCAGATACCTAAAAAAGAATGTTTCGGGTATCGCCGACGTCGTGCTAAGCGTGCACTGCCATAATGACTTGGGTATGGCCGTCGCCAACAGCTTGGCTGCTGTTGGGGCGGGAGCACGCCAGATTGAGTGCACCATCAATGGAATCGGCGAACGTGCCGGCAACTGTTCCCTAGAGGAAGTTGTCATGGCAATCAAAACTCGTGCTGAGTTTTTTGGCGTCCATACTGGTATCGAAACGCGCAAGCTGTACCCAACCAGTCGTCTGGTAGGCAGCGTCACCGGTATGCATATTCCACGCAATAAAGCCGTGGTCGGGGAGAACGCGTTCGCGCACGAAGCCGGCATCCATCAACACGGTGTCCTCAAGAATGCGGCAACTTACGAGATCATGCTGCCGGAAGATGTCGGCATTGGCCGATCAAACTTGGTGCTGGGTAAACACAGTGGTCGCCATGCATTCCGAGAACGCGTCGGGCAACTCGGGTTTGAGCTCGATGACGATGAATTGAATCGAGCCTTCAATGACTTCAAAAGCCTGGCAGACCGGAAGAAAGAACTGTTTGATGCGGATATAGAGGCCATCATCATGAATACCGGCGCGGGTATCGAAGGTCCGTGGCAAATGGATGAGCTCAATATCACGGCGGGCAGCCGAGCAATTGCCGCGGCAGCAGTTAGAGTCAGTCATACCGACGGGCGGAAAGTCAGTGAGGCTGCCGTGGGCGACGGCCCGGTCGAGGCAGCGTTCAAAGCAATCGAAAGAGCGACGGGCTTGTCCGTAGATCTGAAAAACTTCGAAGTCCGAAGCGTAACGGTCGGAGAGGACGCTCAGGGTGAGGTGACCGTAACCGTGGAATATAATGACCAAAGCTACCGGGGGCACGGCATCAGCACGGATATCGTAGAAGCTGGCGCCCGAGCCTATCTCGAAGTCATTAACCGTATCTGCCGACGGCAGGAAACCGGCGTAGACATGCGAGTGGACAAACAGCGAAACATCGCTGGCATCTAGCATCGGTCACAATCAAGGAGTAAAGATGCCGATCAACGAAAGCGATTGGATCTGGCAGAACGGCAAGCTGGTACCGTGGTCAGATGCCCAAGTGCACGTGCTGACGCATGGCCTGCACTATGGCTCGACCGTATTCGAGGGAATTCGTGTATATGCGACACCGTTCGGATCGAGGGCATTTCGGCTGCAGGCGCACACGCGACGCATGCTTGATTCTGCACGGATTTACCGCATCGACATCCCCTACACCGAGGCCCAGATCAACCTCGCCTGCCAGGAAGTCGTGATTCGCAACCAGTTAACGAACGGAGCCTACGTCTGGCCGATTGCTTATCGCGGATATGGTGAGATCGGGCTGGCACCTTCTGCCGGTGATCCGGTTGAAATGGCGATCGCTGCCTGGGAGTGGGGAGCTTATCTGGGCTCGGAAGCTCTGGAAAACGGCGTCGACGTCTGCGTGTCATCTTGGCAGAGAGTGGCTCCGAACACGATCCCGGCGCTAGCCAAAGCCGGCGGCAATTATCTGTCCAGTACGCTGGTCAGCCTGGAAGCTAAGGAACGCGGGTTTACAGAGGGTATTGCGCTCGCCAGCGACGGCACCGTCAGCGAGGGCGCCGGCGAAAACCTGTTTCTGGTCAAAGACAGCAAGGTGTATACCCCGCCTTTGACGGCCTCGATCCTGCCCGGCATCACCCGTAACAGCGTCATGGTACTGGCCGAGAAAGCTGGCATAGACATCCAGGAACAATCGATCCCGCGCGAGATGCTGTATATCGCTGACGAGATATTTCTGACCGGCACGGCGGCCGAAATTACCCCGGTGCGATCTGTTGATCGAATCGCCGTCGGCAATGGGCAACGGGGTGATCTGACGTGCCAGTTGCAGGACAGTTTTTTCGGGCTGTTTAAAGGCACCACGAAAGATGAATGGGGCTGGCTGGAGCCGCTGGAATCGGAATCAAAAATAAAGCGGAAGGCCGCTGGGTAGCCAATACTTGACAAGCTTGAAGTTGCCACCGGACCCTGCCACGTTGAAAGTTTATCTCACGGAGAACACTCGGCCATGAGTGGGAAATCACTGTTCGAAAAAGTGTGGGACGAGCATATCGTCGTGCCCGAGACGGACGATACGCCGGGCGTCCTCTACATCGACCTGCATCTAATTCATGAAGTCACGACGCCCCAAGCGTTCGGGCTGTTAAGGGACAGACATTTGTCGGTGCATCGTCCCGATTTAACGCTGGCCACGATGGATCACTCGACGCCCACCGTTCCGGTAACGACCCTGAAGGACCTCGAAGTGGTTGCCGAAGCGTCAGCGGCGGCACAGATCCGCGCGATGATT
>JAYZJE010000068.1:0-3055 GCA_036164895.1 Pseudomonadota bacterium | reverse complement strand
TCCAGCCTCGGTGCGATTACTACGGTGACCGGTATCGTTGGTAAAGATGCCAATGCGACGGTCTTGCGTGAACTGCTCGAGTTGCAGCACGTTAAACCGGTACTGGTCGAGTCAGGTGATCGGCCGACGATCACGAAGCGCCGGGTATTGAGCCGCAACCAGCAGCTGCTGCGACTGGATACTGAGGAGACCTATACTGCGGAAGATGCATCGATGGTGGCCGGCGTTTTGCATGACGAGTTGGGCAATAACGACATTTGCATTTTCTCGGACTATGCCAAGGGTACGCTCGGCGATGTGTCGGCACTGATCGCGCTGTGTCGCGAACATGGAGTGCCTGCCCTAGTAGACCCGAAAGGTATCGACTTTGCACCGTACCGGGGTGCCACTGTACTGACGCCAAACCTGGCCGAATTCGAAGCCGTTGCCGTGGCCACCGGAGATGATCACGCACTTGTCTCGCGGGCGGAGACGCTGCGTAACCAGCTCGACTTGCAGGCGCTGGTCGTCACCTTAGGTGAGCGGGGCATGCTAGTCGTCACGGATACCGCCGAAGCGACAATCCTGCCGGCCCGGGCCCGCCAGGTTTATGACATTACCGGTGCCGGGGATACGGTTATTGCGGCCCTGGCCGCCGGGTTTGGTGCTGGACTGTCAATCTTGGATGCGGCCGGACTAGCTAACCTTGCCGCTCGGCTCGTCGTTGGCAAGATTGGCGTCGCTTCGGTCACGCCTTCCGAACTCAAGCTGGCGCTCCACGAGTACGGGCAAGGCGGACGCGGCCTGTTGACGCGTGAGGAGGCGGCCCAGGTCGCCGGGGAGGCGCGTATCCGAGGCGAGCGCATCGTCATGACCAACGGCTGTTTCGACATTTTGCACACCGGCCATGTCAGCTATCTACAGGAAGCCAAAACCCGCGGCGATCGCTTGATGGTGGCCATCAATGCCGACGAATCGGTGACCAAGCTCAAAGGCAAAGGGCGGCCGATCAACCCGCTGGGAGACCGGATGGCAGTGCTGGCGGGCCTTGCAGCCGTTGATTGGGTGGTGCCGTTTGCCGAGGATACGCCCGAGCAACTGGTGGCTGAGGTTCTGCCGGACGTGCTGGTTAAGGGTGGTGATTACGCGCGGGAAGCCGTGGCTGGCGGCCGCATAGTGCTTGAGAATGGCGGCAGCGTTGAAATTTTAAGCTACCGCGAAGGTCGGTCGACGTCGGCGATGGTCGATGCGATTCGCAAGCTGTCCTGATTGCGCTTCATCTACGTCATTTTGGCTTACCTTTTGACCCCGCTGTTGCTGGGGCACTTGCTGTGGCGTGGGCGCGCGAACCCGGAATACCGTAGGCGCATTGGTGAGCGGTTTGGCCTCGGTCATGCGCGCTTGCCAAGCCCAAGCATCTGGGTCCATGCCGTGTCGGTCGGCGAGATCCAAGCGGCGGCGGCGCTGGTGCGCAGATTACTGGAACGGTATCCCACTCAGCCGGTGGTTTTGACCACGGTCACGCCGACTGGGTTGCAGCGTGCGTGGGAGCTGTTCGGTGATGCGGTTGTCCACAGCTACGCGCCGTTTGACCTGGTCGGCTCGGTCAGAAAGTTTTTCGATTGGTCGCGGCCACAACTCCTGATCGTGCTCGAGACGGAACTCTGGCCTAACCTTTACCACGAGTGCGGCCGGCGCGAGGTGCCGCTGGTATTGGCGAGTGCCCGTGTGTCGCCCAAATCGGTCAACCGCTATCGCTTGATGCTTAGCCTGTTTCGCCAGACGCTGTCGCACGGCATCGTCATCGCTGCGCAAAGTGAAGCGGATGCCAAACGATTTCTGGCGCTCGGCGCCAGTCCTGAGCGGACGCACGTGACCGGCAACATTAAATTCGATTTTGATTTGCCACCGCAAGTCGAAACTCACGGGCGCCGATTGCGACAAAGCCACGCGCCCGACCGTCCTATTTGGATTGCCGCCAGTACCCACGCGAATGAAGAGGAAATCGTGCTTGCCGCGCATCGCCAGGTTTTAGAAGCGTTCCCGAATGCTCTGCTGTTACTGGTTCCGCGTCACCCGGAGCGTTTTGAAACCGTCGCGTCGCTGACTGCTAAACAAGGATTTAGTGCCGTTCGCCGCAGCGGTGGAGATGATTGCACGATCGACACCCAGGTGTTTATCGGCGACAGCATGGGCGAGTTGCCAATGTTTTACGCGGCTGCCGATGTTGCATTCGTTGGCGGCAGCCTAGTCCAAGTCGGCGGCCACAACTTACTCGAACCGGCCGCACTGGGAAAACCGGTGCTGACCGGTCCCTACACATACAACGCTGAAGACATCGGGCGACTGCTGCAGGATGCTGGTGCGGTGAGGGTCGTCGGCAACGCTGACGAGCTTGGCGGTGCTGCGATCAACCTGTTGGGCGACCCTCAAGAACGCGAACGCATCGGCGCGCTAGGCCGCACTGCGGTTAACAGCAATCGGGGCGCGTTGGATCGATTATTGGGCTTGATTTCGCCGTTAGTTGATCGCGGCGAAGCGGCTGAGTGAAACGAGCTTTCCCCGAACCGGCCGACGTTACGTCGGTTGAGTTAGCGGTGACGCTGGGACTATTGCTGCAGCCAGCCGTTGACCATCTTCAGGTCGTTGACCGTTAAATTTCCCGCAGCCTGTTTCAATCGCAACCAGTTGACGATGTAGTCGTAGCGACTCCGCGCATAGCTGGTTTCGGTGACAAATAACTGCCGGCGCGCGTCCAGCACGTCGACGGTCGTCCGTGTGCCGACTTCGAAGCCGGCCTCGGTCGCTTCCAACGCTGTTTGGCTCGATTTGCGTGCCTGGGCCAGTGCCTTGACGCGCGCAATGTCCGAATCAACTCCCAAGTAGGCGTCGCGGGTTTCCCGCTCAACCTGTCGCGCGACCCGTTCGAGGTTTTCCTTGGCGGCCCGGTGCCGGTAAACGGCTTCCTTGGCTTCTGCTCTGACCCCGCCGCCGCTGAAATTGGGTAGCGCATTTTGTACGCCTTTCTGGGTTGTGTGTTGGTCCGTGTGGTTTGGTCTGGTCGTCCCAACCCCCG
>JAYZJE010000067.1:0-8012 GCA_036164895.1 Pseudomonadota bacterium | reverse complement strand
TGCATACGCCAGCGCGAACATTTTGAACTAGCCACGGCGAGTAATGCTATTGCTCTAAATCGCTGGCCCGTCAGCTGCCGCGTTTCCGCTCCAAGAACATACCGTCGATGACAATCAGAATCACGCCGACCGTGATCGCGGAATCAGCAATATTGAATGCAGGATACTGCCACTCGCGAACATAGAAGAGCAGAAAATCGACCACGTAACCGTGAACAAGGCGATCGACGACGTTGCCAACCGCACCACCGAGAACAAACGCCAGCCCCGACGCCAGCACCCTGTGATTCTGTTTGGGCATATGCCACTGCCACCAGATGATCCATCCGCTGACTGCAATCCCTAGGCCAATAAACAGCCAGTGCTGCCATCCCGAAGCGTCCGCTAGAATGCTGAACGCAGCGCCAGTATTGTGCCGCCGTACCAAGTCAAAGAACGGCCAGATGTCGATGCGCTGATACTCCTGCATATTCGCAACGATGAGATACTTTGTGCGCTGATCCACCAACAGCACCGCTGCGGAAACCCACAGCCATCGAAGTGACGCCTGGCCGGCCGGCTCTGGGCGCTTTCGAGGTTTCTGGCGTTTTTTGCTGTCAGTCATTATCACACCTTATATAGAGGCGAATCAGGTTGGCCGCAGCGATATCACAGCACGATGTATGCCGTCATGCATAGACGCGGGTCTCCCCTGGGCCATCAACGTTGCCGGCGCAACGCGCGCAGATCTCCGGATGAGCAGCCACACTGCCGACGTCAGCCCGGCGGTGCCAGCAGCGAATGCATTTGGGGTGCTTGCTCGGTGTCGCTGTCACCCAGAACCCATCGCCGGCCGCAGCATCGGCAATGCGTTTGTTCGCTGGCTGCACCGCGGCTTCCGAGGTAATAAACACGAACCGCAATTCATGCGCGGGTTGTTCTAGGGCAGCCTTGACCGCATCGCTCGCATAAACCGTGACATCAGCTTCGAGACCTGAACCAATTTTGTCAGCTTCGCGTAATTCTTCGAGAGCCTTGGACACATTATCGCGAACGCGAATCAGAGTCGCCCAGTCGACGACTAGATCCTGTGGCTCCGGCAGTTCATAGAACGTACTGAGAAAAACCGAGGGGGCCCGTTCTCCGGGCAACAGCGACCAGATTTCCTCGGCAGTAAAACTCAGGATAGGCGCAAGCCACCGCACCATAGCCTCGCCGACGTGATACATCGCAGATTGGGCAGAGCGTCGCGGATGGCTATCCGCCCCGGTCGTGTATAACCGATCCTTGATGATGTCGAGATAGAAACCGCCCATATCCACGACGCAGAAATTGTGCAATTGCTGATAGACACGGTGGAATCCGTAAGCTGCGTAAGCCGGTTGGATCGATCGCTGCAATTCCCCGGCCCGGTGCACCGCCCAGCGATCCAGCGCAACCATGTCATCCACCGCCAATAAATCTGTTTCCGGATTAAAGCCATTCAGATTACCGAGCAGAAAACGCGCGGTATTGCGCATGCGCCGGTATGAATCTGCCATACGTTTAAGAATCTCGCTCGACAGGTGCATCTCGGCGCGGTAGTCGGTGGCTGCAATCCATAGGCGCAGTATGTCAGCGCCTAGCGTATTCATTACCTTTTGTGGCCCGCCCAAATCGTTGCCAAGCGACTTGGACATCTTGTGCCCCTTGTCATCCACAACAAACCCGTGGGTCAGGACCTGCCGGTACGGTGCCCGTCCGTGCATCGCGACCGAAGTCAAAAGCGAACTCTGGAACCAGCCGCGATGCTGGTCGGACCCTTCGAGATATAAATCCACCGGGCCACCGATTTCCGGTCGGATTCGGGACAGAAAATGGTGCACAACGCCGGAATCCATCCACACGTCCATGGTATCGGGAACCTTTTCGTATTGTCCGGCATCGTCACCCAGCAATTCTTCCACAGGCATATCAAACCACGCGTCGATACCACCTTTGGCAATTCGCTCTGCCACGACCTCAAACAGACGTGTCGTGTCCGGGTGCAATTCCCCGGAACCGCGGTGCGTAAACAAAGGGATCGGCACACCCCAGACACGCTGTCGCGAAATGCACCAGTCTGGTCGATCTGCAACCATGCCCTCGATACGTTGCTGCCCCCAATCAGGTATCCATTCAACGCCACGGATCGCCTCCAGCGCCGACTCGCGCAGGCCGTTTTGATCTAGGCCGATAAACCACTGCGGTGTGGCACGAAATATGATCGGGGTCTGGTGCCTCCAGCAGTGCGGGTAACTGTGCTGAACTGATTCCTGATGCAACAGTTTTCCCCGCTCGGACAACAGTTCGATGATTTCACCGTTGGCTTGGTAGACATGGGTGCCACCAAATCGCTCGGTATCGGGCAAGTAGACGCCCTCACCGTCCACCGGGTTGTCCAGCGACAAATTAGGCGCCACGCCCGCGGCGAAATCGTCGTGGCCGTGACCGGGCGCCGTGTGCACGGCGCCGGTACCGGCGTCAAGTGTCACGAAGTCACCGAGGATGACGGGCACCTGCCGGTCATAGAACGGGTGCTGTAACGCCATTTCTGCTAAGTCTGCGCCGCGAAACTCAGCCAAAATAATTACTTCCGTTGCGCCGTAGCGCGCCAGTGCAAGCTCTACCAAGTCTTTCGCCAGCACCAGGCGCTCTCGCGCGCTGTTCAAATCGATCTCCACCAGCACGTAAGTTATGTCGGCGCCGAGCGCGACGGCCTGGTTTGCCGGCAAGGTCCACGCCGTCGTCGTCCAGATCGGCACCGACAATGCAATGTCGTTTGCGCCGGTAAGTGCTGAGTCCTTCGCCAAGCGCGCATAAAATTCCGCCAAATCGGAAACTGTGAAGCGCACGTCAATTGCCGACGAAGTCTTGTCTTGGTATTCGACCTCCGCCTCCGCTAAGGCGGAGCGGCAATCGAGGCACCAGTGCACCGGCTTGTAGCCTCGGTAAAGATGCCCGTTGGCGACAATTTCGGCGAACGCGCGAATTTGTTCAGCCTCGAATGCGGAATCCAGTGTAAGGTAAGAATTATCCCAATCGCCTAGGACTCCAAGGCGGATAAAATCGGTCCGCTGGGCATCGACCTGGCGCATCGCAAATTCCCGGCATGCCTGCCGAAAGCTGGGAGCATCGAATTTTTGACCGACCTTGCCTTGCTTTTTTTCAACCTGCAATTCAATCGGCAAACCGTGACAGTCCCACCCCGGTATATACGGTGCATCAAAACCCGCAAGTGTTCGTGACTTGACAATGATGTCTTTCAACACTTTGTTCACCGCGTGCCCAGTATGAATCTCGCCATTGGCATACGGCGGACCATCCACGAGGATAAACTTTTCCCGGCCCTTGGCTTTGGCCCGAATCTGCCCGTAGAGATCCTGTTCACGCCATTGTTCCGCCATTTCCGGTTCGCGCTGCGCTAGGCGGGCGCGCATCGGAAAAACCGTTTTGGGTAAATTGAGAGTGTCTTTGTAATCCGTCACGGTAAAACAGTCCGGTGATAGTGCCGATCAGGCGGCAGCCAAAATCTCCCGTGCCTGGGCCGCGTCGACGCACATCTGTGCCTGCATACTTTTGAGGTCAGGAAAGTGTTCTTCTTCCCGAAGCTTGGCAATAAAATCTACCTGCATGTAATGACCATATATATCCCGATCGAAATCGAAAATATGCACTTCAAGCAGAACCTCTTTGCCACCGACGGTCGGGCGTGTCCCAACGCTGGCGACACCATCACGCATGTCGGCACCTAGACCGGCCACCCGCACGGCGAAAATCCCGCTGACCGGACTAAGCTTGCGGTTCAGCTTGAGGTTGGCGGTAGGAAACCCAAGGGTCTTGCCCAATTTCTGCCCTTCAACGACGCGCCCCGACATCTGATAGTGACGGCCCAGCAACTGGCGCGCACGGTCCAAATCGCCTATGGACAGCGCTTCCCGCACCGCGGTGCTGGACACGCGCACGCCATCCTGCACCACGCTCCCGATTTCTTCCACGGTGAACCCATACCGGGACCCAGCGCTGACTAGATCAGCGGTCGTGCCAATGCGCTCGCGTGCAAACTGGAAATCATCACCGACGACTAGGTGGCGCACCCTGAGCAGCTTGACCAACAGCTGTTCGATAAAATTATCGGGTTCCAAGGAACCCAGCGAAGCCTCAAAACGCGGACAATAAAACCAGTCTATGCCGATCGCATCAAGCGCCTTGAATTTTTCACGAAACCGCATCAATCGTGCGGGGGGTGCGCCCGCAATGAAATACTCTTTTGGCGTTGGCTCAAAAGAAAACACCAAGGACGGCAACGATTGCGCTGCCGCTTTATCCATTAACCGGCTCAGAATTAACTGGTGACCTAGGTGCAACCCGTCGAAAACTCCAATGCTCGCCGCACAGCCCGGCAACAGCGGCTGGCGGGAGTTTCCTGGTCTTCGAATCAGATTCATGCTCATCAGAGTTAAGGATAGCCCCGGGCCGCGCTGATATTGTAACAACGTTGCTGATAAGCGCGACGCCAAATCCAAACGCCATCAGTTTGCAGGCGCTAGCGGCAAGTAGCGAATGGCGGGTGGAAAATCGTCCAACGGCTGGTGGCTTTTCGCTGGCGCACAATTGAACTCCGCATCAATAAATCATGCGGAAAGGCTGAAGGATTTAACCCCGAAGTCCGCGGGCCGAACTCCAACGGCGAACAACACCGCGACATAGGCCATCGCTCCCCCGAAAACCGCTGCTGTCAACCAAAGACATCGTGTCAGCAGACTCGCTTGCAACCACAGTTCGAGTGGCGGCACGAAGTAACTAATGAGTAAAGCCATCAAAGCACAAGCCACGACGACCTTTAGCAGCAACCTTGGCCAGCCACGGGTTGGGCGGAGTATCCCGGCCTTGAGCAAGCCACGGTACAACAATCCGGCGTTCAACAATGCGCTTATAGAGGTTGCGAGCGCGAGTCCAGCGTGCGGACCCGGCGCACCGCTTCGGACCCAAGGCACGACCAGTGTTATATTCAGTACGATATTGACCGCCAACGCAACTAGGCCGAAGCGGACCGCCTGGCGCGGCTCCTGGCGCGCGAAATAACCGGGCGCCAGGACCTTCACCAAGGTAAAGCCCAGCAATCCCGCCGAATAGGCCATCAAGCTCAAGCGCGCCATGTTAACGTCGTTGGCGTTGAATAAGCCGCCGTAGAAAATCGTGCCCAGCATCGGCCCGGCCAGAACAAACAATCCAACCGCCGCCGGTGCAGCGATCAATATTGCCAGCCGCAAAGCCCAGTCCAGAGTCGAGGCAAAGCGTTCACTCGACTGAGACGCGTGCTGCCGGGATAGATTGGGCATAATCACCGTTGCCAGAGCAATGCCGAACACTCCCAGTGGAAACTCCATCAAGCGATCCGAGAAATACAACCAGCTGATACTGCCGGTCATAAGAAAGGATGCAATCAGCGTATCAAACAATATGCTAATCTGCGCGGCCGACGATCCAAAGATGACTGGCAAAGTCAGCCGCACAATCCGCCGAACACCCGGGTCGCGCCAACCCCAGCGAGGCACCGGCACCATTCGCACCGCCGCTAGAAACGGCAGCATAAATAGCAATTGCACCAAGCCAGCAACAAACACTCCAATCGCTAGGACGATACCCGGACGTTCAAAATGTGGCGCTATCCAAACCGCAAATATAATCAACACGATATTCAACAACACTGGCACGAATGCAGGCACAGCAAAACGATGATAGGTATTGAGAATTCCTCCGGCGAGTGCTGTCAGCGATATAAAAAACAGGTATGGAAACGTGAACCGCAACATATCCACGGCCAACACGTATTTGTCGGCATTTTCGGGCGCCGGCGACCAGAACCAACCCATGCCAAACACCGCTATCAGCGCTGGCGCGGCGATGACGCCGATCGCAGTAAATACAAATAACACCAGACCAAGGGTTCCGGTTACCCGGTTGATCAGTTCCTGTACTTCAGCGCGATCGCGATTTTCATCGTATTCGGCAAATACCGGCACGAACGCCTGGGAGAATGCCCCCTCGGCGAAAAACCTCCGGAAAATATTGGGAATCTTGAACGCAACGAAAAATGCGTCCATGACCAGCGAAGCGCCGAAAAAACGTGCATAGACAATGTCCCGAACCAGCCCTAGGACCCGGGAAAGGGTCGTCATGCCGCCGACCGCGACGGTCGACCTAAGCAGTCGCGGGCCAGGCGGGCTGGGGCCCGATGGCTGAACGTTCGCAGTCATGGCGCGGCAAGTCTAACCTGCATTCCCGCGGTGTGCCTGTTTCCCGGGCCGGCCGCACGGGTCGGAAGGAAGGGTTGACTTGCCGGCAACGGCAGCTTCAGGGCCGCCCCGTGCACGTTGATACGAAGGCTCCCGTCCCTATTCGGGCGGCCGGCCCGTTGACATCGGCCGACCGACAGCCAAGAATACGCGGCTCCCGGGCTACAGTCCGGTAACGCTAGAACCGATACGGAGTAGGACGAGCAGTTGGCAAATATCAAATCGGCAGCCAAGCGGGCCCGACAGGCAGAAGGCCGCAGGCAACACAATGTGGCACTGAGGTCGCGCATGCGTACGGCCATCAAAAAAGTCCGAAAAGCAGCAGCGGATGGGAATGCTGAGCAGGCTACCAGCCTCTACAAGGAAGCAGTGCCACAAATCGACAGGATGGTAAGCAAAGGCATCATCCACAAAAACAATGCAGCGCGCACCAAAAGCCGGCTGAGCAAACGCATCAAACCCCTCGGCACCGACTAACTAACCCTGCCGCGCCAGCCTGGGACGTCACACATGTTGAAAGCCGCTTTCCAAGGCAGCGGCATCCAACTCCTCGATCCGGTTCATAATATCCCCGGTTAATCGTGCCGACCCTTCGCCAGTAAGGGCACTGATCCGGTAAAGTGGGCCAGACCAGTCTAGCGATTGGGTCAAGTGCTTCTCAGTAGCTGCCACCTCGGCTTCACTTAGCAGGTCGATTTTGTTCAGGACTAGCCAACGTTCACGCTGCGCGAGTTCGGAACTAAAGCGCTCAAGTTCGGCTAGAATCGCCTTCGCATCGTCGACCGGATTGCTAGTTTCGGACGGTGGCGCAATATCCACGAGGTGCAACAACAGCCGGGTCCGGTCGAGGTGTTTCAGGAAGCGGGTCCCCAAACCAGCGCCATCAGCTGCGCCCTCGATCAGCCCGGGCACGTCAGCCATGACGAAGCTGCGATACGCTTCGACCGAAACCACGCCAAGGTTTGGATACAGCGTCGTGAACGGGTAATCGGCAACCTTCGGCCGGGCCCCCGATACAGCTCGAATCAGCGTCGACTTGCCCGCGTTCGGCATGCCGAGCAGACCTACATCGGCAAGCAGATTCAGTTCGAGGCGCAGCGACCGCCGCTCGGCGGGGGTCCCCAGTGTTAAGCGCCGCGGGGCCCTATTGGTGCTGCTCTTAAATCGGGCATTGCCCTTACCGCCGTACCCACCGGCAGCGACCAGCAACCGCTGCTGATCGCCGGTAACGTCTCCAATCAATTCACCGGTATCACGTTCAAATACGCGGGTACCGCAAGGCACGTCGACCATCAGGTCATCGCCGCTTTTGCCGGTGCGATTGCGCCCGGCGCCGGACTCGCCCTTGCCTGCCTGGAACTTGCGATCTACGCGGAAATCAGCAAGCGTATTAAGGCTGGCACGACCCACGAGGAACACGCTACCACCGTCCCCACCGTCACCGCCGTTCGGACCGCCGCGCGGGACGTATTTTTCACGCCTGAAACTGATACAACCGGAGCCCCCATTACCGGCAATGACACGCAGGGACGCTTCGTCTACAAATTTCATCTTTTATGGAGACCGTAGTTCCGATACTGAACTATGCATTGCCAAGCCTCGCAGTTCACCCGCGCTGAGTCATCGCTTACACATGAGACACCTGCAACGCTTTCTTTCATTTCAGTTCTTCCATTGAGAAGTTCAGACTGATGCCGAGGAATTCCAAGGCGTTAA
>JAYZJE010000066.1:0-4464 GCA_036164895.1 Pseudomonadota bacterium | reverse complement strand
AGTCGATATCCGCCCTGAAGGTATGCAAAGGTACCCGGCCTTCTTTGTACCATTCGGACCGGGCGATTTCGGCGCCATTCAGGCGTCCCGCAACCTTTACCTTGATGCCCTGAGCTCCCAGTCGCATCGTGTTGGTCACTGCCCGTTTCATCGCTCGACGGAACATCACCCGGCGCTCTAGTTGTTGAGCTATGCCCTCGGCAACCAATTGGGCATCGAGTTCGGGTTTGCGTATTTCCGCGATGTTGATGCGCACGTCGTTGAGATCCATATCAAGCATCCTGGAAACCTGCGCCCGCAAATTTTCAATGTCCTCGCCCTTTTTACCGATGACAATACCCGGACGTGCCGTGTGAATTGTGATATGAGCTTTTTTGGCAGGGCGTTCGATCTGTATGCGACTGACCGAGGCATCCTTTAATTTCTCTTTCACAAATTGCCGAATTTTGAAATCGGTGTGCACTAACCCCGGGAATTCCCGGCTGTTCGCATACCATTTGGAATCCCAATCTTTGGTTATACCAAGGCGGATACCGATCGGATGTACCTTTTGACCCATGCCTAGCCCTTACTTGTCTGCAACCTGCACTGTAATATGGCTGTTGCGCTTAATGATCCTGGTCCCGCGTCCTTTCGCGCGGGCCCTGTAGCGGCGCAGCCCTGGACCTTCGTTGATCTGAATATTCGCTACCTTCAGTTCATCAATATCCGCGCCGTGATTATGTTCTGCGTTAGCAATAGCGGAAAGCAAAACCTTTTTGAGCATCTTCGCGCCTTTCTTCGGCATGAATGATAGTGCATGTAACGCCTTATCGACGGATTGACCCCGCACAACATCCGCTACCAACCGACACTTTTGCGCGGAAATCTTTGCGTATCTTAATGTTGCCGAAACCCGCATTGTCAATCCTTCAAACCTTGGTTTTGCGGTCACCCGAGTGACCCCTAAAGGTTCTCGTTATTGCAAATTCACCCAGCTTGTGTCCAATCATATCTTCCGAAATCAACACCGGTATGTGGTCCCGGCCGTTATGCACAGCAATGGTCAACCCAAGCATTTCGGGCACGATCATTGAACGCCGCGACCATGTCTTGATTGGCCGCCGACTGCTGGTTTTCACTGCCTCCCCGACTTTCTTGGCCAGGTGCGCATCGACAAACGGACCTTTTTTTACGGATCGCGACACGTTGAACCTCTTAAACTATTAGCCTAGACCGTCTACTTTCTGCGCCGACGACGGCGAGTGATCATCCCATCGGTACGCTTGTTATTTCGCGTTTTGTAGCCTTTGGTTGGCACACCCCAGGGTGATACTGGATGCCGACCACCGGAACTGCGCCCTTCACCGCCACCGTGCGGATGATCTATCGGATTCATTGCCACGCCTCGAACAGTGGGACGCACACCTCGCCAACGACTTGCGCCGGCCTTACCGAGCTTGCGTCGATTGTGCTCCCCATGGCCTACTTCGCCAACCGTCGCTCGGCAATCCACATGAATCTTCCTCCTTTCACCCGAACGCAAACGCAATGTCGCGTAGACACCTTCCCGGGCAGCGAGCTGGGCGGTTCCGCCTGCAGCACGAACCAGTTGTGCCCCTTTTCCTGCTTTCAGTTCAACGCAGTGCACCATGGTTCCGACCGGAATATTTCTAAGCGGCAGAGAGTTGCCCGGCTGTATCGGCGCCTCCTTTCCCGACGCAACGCTGTCACCCGGTCGAAGGCCTTTGGGCGCAAGAATGTAGCGACGCTCACCATCTGCATACAAAATCAGCGCAAGATGTGCGCTGCGATTTGGATCATATTCGATGTGCTCCACGCAACCGATAACCCCGTCCTTGTTTCGCTGAAAATCGACCTGCCGGTAGCGTCTTTTGTGCCCACCACCACGGTGGCGCGTCGTGATTCGGCCCTGGTTATTTCGCCCACCCTTTTTGGTTAGCTTCGTCACCAGTGACGAATGCGGGCCGGCCTTGTGCAACCCCGGCGTTTTCACTTTGACCGTAAATCGACGGCCCGGGGATATCGGTTTAACTTTCTGTAATGGCATATCTGTTAATCCGGCCCAGATTACTCGGGTCCCATGAAATCAATATCGTCGCCTTCAGCAAGAGTGACGTAAGCTTTCTTCCAGTTCTGACGTCGGCCCCACTCGTTGCCGGAACGCTTAATTTTGCCGCGGCAATTAACCACCTGCACCTGCTCGACCTTGACACTAAATAGCAGTTCTACGGCACGCCGAATATCGACTTTGTTCGAGTCACGGCGAACCCGAAATACGACCTGATTATGCTTGTCCGCCATAATCGTTGTTTTTTCGGACACGTGTGGGCCTAACACCACAGTCATTAGCCGTTCCTGATCCAGAGGCTTACTCATGCAAAACGCTCCTCTAAACCCTTGATGGCATTCGTCGTTGCCAGCACCGTGTCATACCGAATCAGGCTCAACGGATTGATTTCCCGCAAATCCAGCACATCAACCGATGGGAGATTTCTAGCGGCTAGACAAAGCTTGGTCTTATAGCTATCCAAAATGATCAGCACGTTCTGTTCCAGTCCCAAATCGTTAAAGACACTGAGCAATTCTTTGGTTCTTGGCGTCTCAAGTTTCAGTTTCTTGACAATGACCAAGCGATGCTGTCGTACCAGCTCAGACAGTACCGAACACATTGCCGCGCGGTACATCTTCCGGTTGACCTTTTGCGAGTAATCACGAGGCTTAGCAGCAAACGTTCTGCCGCCACCAACCCAAATTGGGCTTCGGATCGTCCCAGCCCTCGCCCGGCCCGTGCCTTTCTGACGCCACGGTTTAGCGCCACCGCCGCGCGCGGACGAACGATTCTTCTGCGCCTTCGTCCCGCGCCGGCCCTTCGCTAGAAATGCCGTTACCACCTGATGCACCAGCGGTTCGTTGAAGGCAGCACCGAAAGCCTTGTCCGCAACCTCCAGGCTGCCGCCTCCGCCAGCGCTGTGAATGCTCAGTTTCATGCCGCGCCCTGCGCCTCCTGCCCACCAACCTTAGCCGCCGGACTGACGATCAGACGCCCACCTTTGTGGCCTGGCACGGAACCCTTGACGAGAATCAGGTTGCGCTCAGCGTCGACGCGCACGACTTCAAGGTTTTGGGCCGTTCGCGTGACGTTTCCCAGGTGCCCTGACATCTTTTTGCCCTTGAACACTCGACCAGGCGTCTGGTTCTGGCCAATTGAACCGGGGGCCCTATGCGCCAGTGAATTCCCGTGTGTCGCATCCTGCATACTAAAGTGGTGCCGCTTGATGACGCCGGCGTAGCCTTTGCCAATGCTGGTCCCAACAACATCAACGAACTGGCCGGCTTCGAAGCGCTTGACTGTCAGCTCAACGCCCGGCTCAAACTCGGCAGCAGCATCTGCATCGACGCGAAATTCCCACAGGCCTTCGCCTAATTCGGTGTCGGCAAACTGGCCGGCTAGCGGTTTAGACAACCGCGACCGCTTAGCCTTGCCGGTCGTAACCTGCAGCGCGGAGTACCCATCCCGATCCCCGGTCCTGAGCCGGGTAACCCGATTGGGTAGGGCTTCGATGACGGTTACGGGAACGAACCCACCGTCCTCGGTAAATATGCGGGTCATGCCGCATTTGTGCCCCACGAGACCGATGGCCATGTCTTTGTTGTACTCCTGTTAAAGGTGTCCGGTTAATAGGTAAATTTCCAGTACAAAAAGGTCAACCTTCGACTCTGAGCAAAAATGGGCGTTAGTGACTCAGAATCGAAGCCTGACCCAGTGAATCCTTTTGCTTAGAGGGCTTCTTTTGCAGTCCCTTCTAGCACCACGAAGCCCGACGCAGGGCAACCTGCATCGGGCCGCGATTAGCCAGAAATTATAGCAGAAATCGCTTCTAGTTCAATTTAATCTGGACGTCAACGCCCGCCGGTAACTCCAGTTTCATCAGGGCGTCCACGGTCTTGTCCGTGGGTTCTAGGATGTCCATCATCCGCTTGTGGATTCTGAGCTCATATTGGTCCCGGGCGTTTTTGTTAACATGGGGCGAAATCAGCACCGTGAAACGTTCCATTTTGGTTGGTAGCGGCACCGGGCCACGAACTTGGGCACCCGTTCGCTGGGCCGTTTCAACGATTTCACGGGCCGAATTGTCAATCAGCCGATGATCGAAAGCCTTGAGTCTTATCCTAATATTCTGATTTGTCGCCATATTTTTACACCGCACTGATCCTAATTACCCTCATCCGCCACTGGCGGCCTCCAGGCCCATCTTGCTCAACCACTATCCGCCCCCTTAGGGGGGCCGCTTGACCGTTACCCTCAATACTACTCAATAATCTTAGCCACCACGCCGGCCCCAACCGTGCGGCCGCCCTCGCGGATCGCAAACCGCAGTCCATCCTCCATCGCAATCGGTGAAATCAACTCCACCTTCATCTGAATGTTATCGCCCGGCATCACCATCTCGGTGCCCTCCG
>JAYZJE010000065.1:0-8609 GCA_036164895.1 Pseudomonadota bacterium | reverse complement strand
CCGTCCACAACGAGGGCAGCATCGCACTTGGCGATCTACTGCCGGCGCTCGAAGGAGGCTTTACAGTTAAGACCGCCGATGGTCCGGTCAATGTCACAACTGTATTCGAACTGGTTAAGGACAAGGTCGCCGAATACAACCCCGATCGCGCCGTCGATATTACCGGCGTAAATCCCGACGTTGTACGTCAGATTGCACACAAGTTTGCGACTTCAGGGCCGTCGATGATTTTTACCGGTTACCGGGTCTGTAAATGGCTGCACGGGGATTTGATCCAACGTGCTTTCATGTTGCTGTTGTCGGTGACCGGCAACCAGGGCAAGGAAGGTGCTGGGTTGCAGCTGTCGAATTACCTTTTTGACACCCAAATTGGTTTCACGATGGTCGATCTCCCACCAGGGCGGGTGGCAACGACTTCGCGCTGGGATTACACCCACGCGGATCACAAAGAACTAAACCGGCAAATCTATGGCGACAAGCTTGCGGATCACTTCGACAAGTATTTCCAGGAATCGGTTGATCGTCGCTGGTTCCCCGATTACGGACAAACGCCATGGAAAATGGGTATCTATGCCGGCAGCAACGCGGCCAACTGGCGAGTTTCGGGCAAGCGCTGGCGCGAAGAAGGCCTTGGACAACTGGAATTCATTGTCACGATGACGCCAGACATGAGCGCGACCGCGATGTACTCGGACTATGTGTTGCCGATTGCTTCGCACTACGAGCGCAAGGATTTCATGCTCGAATCCCGCACGCCTTATATCCAGGTTCTTGACGAGGCGGTACCGCCGCTTGGTGAATCGGTCGATGATTTTGAAGCGTATAGGCGGTTAACCGAGGCAATTAGCCGAAGGGCAACTGAGCGAGGCGTTGCGCCGGTTGAGGATAACGTCTACGGCATGCCCGTCCTCCGCGATATGACTAAATATTATGATCAGTTGACCATGGATGGCCAGATTAAGTCCACGGTAGACATCGCCCAATGGTTGATGGATAACAATCCCGGTGTGCCCGAAATGTCGTTCGAAGAACTGGCCGACCGCGGCATCGTTCGCTGCAACGACTCCGACGGCATCATCTATGGACCGGACTCGCCGTATGACGCACGGCTTATTCAGTCGCTTCGAGATAAGAAGCCCTACCAGACACTGACGGCGAGACAGCAGTTCTATATCGACCATGAGTGGTTCATGGAGGAGGGCGAAGCGTTGCCCACCTACCGTGAACCGCTCAGCATTAAAGACTATCCGCTGCGGCTACTGATGGGGCACGTTCGACATGGCATCCACAGCATGTGGCGCGATGACTCGCTGATGATCAGCCTGCAGCGCGGTGAGCCAGACATCTACGTCAACACCGATGACGCTGCCGGGCGGGGCGTCGAAGACGGCGACCTAATTCGCGTCTTCAACTCGTTCAGCTCGTTCATCGTCATGGCACACGTCAGTTCGGGCATACAGCCTGGCATGACGTACATGTATCACGGTTGGGATCCGATGATGTTTCGCGGACGGCAGAACTTCGGCGCCGTGATTTCAACGGGTGGCTTGATCAAGCCGACTTCCCTGGTTAGTGGTTACGGGCACATCGTGCACCGCCCTTTTCATTATGAACCGAACGCAACGTTCTCAGACCTCACCTGCGATTTCGAGAAGCATGATGAGGCCGCCACTGCCTGACAACAAAAAAGGCAACGACGTTCCTTGTTGCCGGGACCTTTGATACCCTCACGCTTCTGGTGTTGGTTAGATTGCCTTGGCAGATAATGCCATCGACCCAAACCATCCGACGGAGTTCTATTCGGTAAGGCCTACGGAGTAATTTGTTTTGAAGCAACTGAATGCCTCCGGGCTAGGGGCCGTGCGCATGCTAGCTCAAGTCCCGCCCCGAACCTGGAAGGTTTTCACGATCTGCCTGATCGGCGTGACGTTTGCGAACCTTGATCATTCGCTATTTACCTTCGTGCTGACCGAGATTTCGGAGAAGTTCGGCTGGTCAGTGGTGGAGCGCGGCCGGTACATCGCAATCACTTTTGTTATCTCGGGTCTGCTTGTTACGCAGATAGGTGTTTTGACCGATAGAATTGGGCGCCGCCGAACCCTGCTCGGTGCTACCTTGCTGACGCCGATTTTCGTCGCGGCCATGGCCTGGGCCCCGAATACGTTGATTTTGCTGGTGCTACGGACGCTGGGATTCGGGGCGGCTGGTGCCCAGTCACCAATTACCGTGACGACGGTTATTGAGGAATCCCCGTCACGACTGCGGGGCCTATTTTCCGGCGTTTTGCAGATTGGGTTTCCGCTCGGATTTTTTCTCGCTTCGCTGATGGTGCCTTTCATTTATTCAACCTGGGGATGGCAGTACATATTCCTCCTGGCACTGTTGTTTCTGCCTTATGGCTGGATCATTTATCGATATTTGCAGGAACCTGAGGCGTGGCTAAAGGTGCGCGATGCCCGTAAAGCGACCAATGCGAAGCATCCGACAACCCGGGACCTATTCGCCCCAGTTTACCGACGCAGGACCATCTTGCTGTTTATCGGACAGTTTCTATGCGTGTTTGCGTTCGGCGCGACGATTCTGTTGACAGCGTATTTCCGTGAATCGAAGGGCTGGGATGCGGAGCTTGCGATCCAAACAGTAGGTCTGTCTTTCGGGGTCGGTGCCTTCGGTTACGTCGCCGCAGCGTTTGTCGGTGAATTCCTTACCAGCCGGCGCAATACTATAGTTATTTGGTGCATTTTGGGGGGGCTGGCCTTTGCCGCCATGATTTGGCTCACCAATGGTTACACGCAGATTGTGCTGGCGTTCTGCACGATGACTTTCTTTTTTTACGGGAGCTATGCCGTCGTCGCTACCTTTATTGCGGAAAACTTCCCGTCGGAGCTGCGCGCGACAGCTACCACCTTTTCGGGTGCACTTGCCGTAAATTTAGGGCTCGGGCTTGGGCCGCTTGTGTTGTCCGAAATTATCCCGATTGCCGGGTGGGAGTGGGGGTTCACCTGGTCAGCCGTCCTGCCGGTGATTTTAGCTGGCCTGATATTTCTGACACTGAAGCCGGTCCCGAGGTAGCTTGCGGAGGCCGGGTCGCGCGGTCAGGGCAAGCGACTCAGGTGCCTGAAAAGTTGCGCACGAAAGCCAGTAGGTCACGGATCTGAACATCCGAAAATATCGCTCCCCATGGATACATGACTATGGACTTACCAATCCCTTCACCACCACGGCAAATGGCAAGATACAGGTAGGCGTCCGGCAACTGTTGCATATATTCTGAGTTGCTTTGGTCCGGGGGCGGTTCGTCCATGTGCATGATGATGACTTCCGCCTTACCGTCATAGCCATGGCACTCAGCACAATGCTCGACATGAAGGGGCTGACCGAGGGCGGCATTGCCACGAAGATTTCCCGTCGGTGCACAGTTATTGGTCGCCAATGCGGTTTCGGACTCAGGAATTCCAGCCATGGTGACGTCTTCCGCCAGCACATTGAGCTGAGGTAATAGCAGAGTTGCCGCGAAGGTTGGAAGCATGCTTCTCAACATAGGTATGTTCTGGGTTACTAGACCACAACCCAGCCATAGGCTGTGTTGCTTGGCTCAGCACCTTCATGCAAATAGGCTGCCTTCATCTTCGAAATGCTATCACTGGGAAAAGCCGTGCGTGCGGCATCCACATCCACACCATAGATACCCGCAAGATTTCGACCAAAAATCAGTTCGCGGTCCCGGTCGGTGATAGGTGCGTACCCATGCCGCTCCTGCAGTTGCTCAGGGATTTGAAAGCGGCGAAATGCTTCGATTAACCACTGTGGCGAACCCCACCAAATGCAGTCGGTGCCCCAGATCACATGATCGGCACCAAAAGCCCCGATCAGTTGGCCAAGAAGATGGCCGCAGAGTTCGGGGTGCGTGATTACCGAATGTCCGAAAACTGCGCCGAGCTCAGGGTAAACATTGGTCATCCACGGGTTTTCCCGTCGCATATTGCACAAATCTGTGGTCCAAGCGATATAACCGTCGTCGCCGATGCCGCTTTCGCCCGGTTTCAGTTCGGCCGCAGCCATGTGCTTCATCGCAGAGTGGTAGATGATGAAATTGAAATCGGGAAAGTCTCTGGCAACCTTGGGGATGTCGCCGGGATGGACATAGGGTTCCGAACGTTTGCCCAGAGGCAGCCCTTTATGCACGCTGATGTTCCGGATACCTAATTCGCGTGACTTTTCAAAGAACGGGTAGGCAATTTCCTCATCGTCGAGCGTCCATAGTGCCCCTGGATTTCCCGTATAGCACTTCCAGCCATCGATCTTGTATTCTCGAACTTGGTATTCCGCATCCTCGAGCGGATGGTAATCCGGTCGTGACACCGGATTCGCTAGGCCATGGCTAAGCATGCGTTGCGAGCCAGCTGCTTCGTTAAATATATTGCGCGTCGCAACCATTTCATCGGACGGCAGAGCAAAATGGTCGGGATTGGTTCCGATTGTCGCGCCTGTCATGAGAGCCATGACCGTGTCGCTATCAAAAAATATTTCTTTCAGAAAATTGGCCCGGTGCAAGGTATCCGGCCCGGGATCTATACCCTCAAGCTCTGGGTTCAGGCCAGCTTGCGCGGTTATTTTTCGGAACATCAGCGGCCCTGGCATGCTGTCTCTGACGTGGTGTGTCTGGGCATCGAATATGAACTGGTTTTTGGGCCAGCGCTCGCTGTAGGCGCTCGCTTCCATTGCTTCGGCTACGCTGACAGTGAACGCGGTGCCGAAAATTTCGTTCATAGCGATAAATGCGGTTGCCATACCGCCGCTGCTACGAAGAAATTCACGTCGCGACATGCCCAGTTTTTTGGCATAAACGTGCGCGAGCTGATTGACACGGTATTCGACGTGTCGCTGGTCATGCGTCTGGCGCATAGGCACGAATTCTTCATTCGACACGATCTGTGTCGGCACTGGCGATAGTGCCCCGGTCATCCGATCCCGGGCATTTTTCTTCATCCACATGGATTTTCCTCCAAGACTGAAGCCGGCCTGTGAGGGCTCAGAACGCCACTATACAGAGACTTGCCTGTGATCCACTGGGCGCAGAGTAGGAGACGGAAAAACCGCCGGGTCAAGGCTGCACCCGACGGCTTATTTACAGCCCGCAAAACGCTTACATGTATTCTTTGCGGTACCAGTCATTAACCTCGTCACCGGTCGTCAACCAGACGTCATCGTGGCTGGCGATGTGCCGAAACGCGCGGTCCAAGTGCTTGAACTTGTTCGGCTGCCCTACAAAAAACGTATGCAGGCAGATCGGCATACAGCGAGCGTTGGTGGCACCTTCCGCGTATAGGACATCGAACTGATCGATGATCATGTCACCGAAGGCCTCGGAGCTGACACCGACATTCATAAATGATGGGATGTCATTGAGCTCAACCGTGTAAGGGACAGCAATCAGATTATTTTTCGGCGTGTTGAACCGGAACGGGTGATCATCTGCCGTGTAATCACACAGATACTCGACCCCGTACTCCTCCAGAAGGCGAGGGGTGTTGTCAGTGTGCGTCAGGAAGGGTGACAGCCAGCCTTTTGTTTTACGGCCGATAGCATCTTCCATTGGCTGCAAAGTCGACTCAAGAATCTCGCGCTCCTTGGCTTCGTCAAGGTATGTGGTATTCCCGTCGGCGCCTCGAACGTTGCCGATAAAGTTAGCCGGTGCATTGTTCACGCCATGCCCTATCCAGGCCCAGTTGCGCTTTTTACCCTCCTCGACAATTCTTGGGTACTCTCGAATTATCTCGCCGTTCAAGCACACCGTTCCACGCATACCGAGTTCATCCATGAGATCCATCATTCGCCATAGACCAACCCGATTGCCGTAATCACGCCAGCCATAGTTAAGTGGATCGGGATTGAAACCCGACGTACCCGGAACCAGCGAAGTGCCCGGAATAGCGGCCGGGAAGTGCTCGATATTGATAAACGGTGTAACCGCCACTCGGGCGCCGTTCGGCAATTTGAACGGTTCGCGGTCGATGATCGGCACGTAGTCGTAGTGTTGTGATTGTGTAAGTTTAGCCATTTGTCACCTCTCTTCGGGGATCATAGGTTCTTGTGGTTTACGGTGGGGCGTTTCGTTGACAACTACGCCAGGCCCCTCAGGTACTCGAGGGCTTCTTCTTTGCTGATGACGTCACCGTATTTAGCATTGATATCAAACAGGTTCGCTTCGTGTGGGCCCTCATGCCGATCACCAATGCATTCTCGCACGCAAATCGGCCGAAAACCATTTTGTACTGCATCGACTGCTGTTGCGCGGATGCACCCGGATGTTGTGCATCCCGTGATGATCAGTGTATCTATACCGGCCGCCGTTAGAGTCGCGGCGAAACTGGTGCCGAAAAAAACACTGGCATATTGCTTGGTGATCAGCGTTTCTCCTTCGCTAGGCTTGACTTCATCGCAGATTTCCGCCAGAGGATCGCCTTCTACTAGGCATTTCAGCACCGGCGCTTTTTTGATCCAAACACCACCGTCAATAAAATTGGTCGGGTTGTATCGAACCTGAGTGTGGAATATATCGATACCGGCCTTTCGCGCAGCTTTCAGTAATTCTGGCATTTCCTTAACGCAATCGACCACGCCAGGGGCATAGAGATCAGAACCCTCAGTCGTGTAACCCTTCAACAGGTCGATCACCACCAGCGCTGATTTGTTGCCAAAACCTAGCCGGCCGTCCCAGACACCTTCGTAGTCCTTTGCAGCGGATTTTGCCATGAGAATTCCCCTCGTTGTTCTGGTTAGTTTTCCGGGATCGGGCAGCCCTTTAAATCTTGGCCTTTTGGTTCCCGATTGTTGCCCGATTTTGCACCGCGCAAAATTTATTTTATTCGGGTGATTTTACCGCAGAAAGTCCGTTCAAGAATAGGCCATCGTCGGTCCCGACGCCAGTACGTCCACAGCATGGAAACCCGGTAAAAAGTCAATACCGACACCTCGCCGACCACTCCGGTGTGCATTCACTCGCCCCGGTGATTGGGCTCTAACTGATTCAACGACCAGCCTAGGTGGCAGGCCACCTCGAAAGTTTTAACCTTTCTTGTCGCGCGGTGTATAAACCCCCTCTTTTTGGAGACGTTCGACCGTTTCACGAAACACCTCACCGGCCCCTTCATGCCGCATCGGCGGGAGGTTTTTTGGCCAGATGCTCTTCTTATAAAGGTTCTGGTAGATTTCAGAGCGGATATATGGGATCCAGTTTTGAAACCGGGCGGTTTCACGATAATAACGTAGGGCATCGATATTGATTTCCGCCGCCACGTAGCAATCATCAACTATTGTGCTTTTCGCCAGCACGTCGCCCTTGTAATTTACGATCGAGGATCGGCCACCTAGCGCACCACCTATCACCGTGGGAGCACCGCCGTCCTCAGCTGGCATTATCAACGAACCAGTATTTGGCCCAATCATGTACGCTGTGTTGTCCAAAGCGCGGGCCCGGTTTTGCACCTCAAAGATTTCCCGACCGACCCAGGGTTCGGGCAATGAAGCCCGGTAGAGGATTTCGGCACCGTTTAGCGCAAATGCTCGGTAGCTTTCCGGGAATGCGCCCTCGACGCCAACGGTCCCGGCGATATTGCCGATCTCGGTTCGAGCCACCGGGAAGAAAGTTTCCAGTGAATCTCCATGCATCGCAACCCATTCGTCATAGACATCGTGCGGTGTCGTTGAGTGCTCCACAAACAGGACAATATTTTTCCGGTGCTTGTAGATCACATCCCCGTTGGGATCGATTATGAAAACCGTGTTAAAAAATCGGTCTGGAAACTCTGGAAGCGTGTCTTTAAGCGTTCCGATAATGTAGCAGCCATGCTGCTTGGCCTTTTCGCCCAGGAAATCTGTTTCAGGACCTGGAATTTGACCGGCCATCGTTTCCGCGTATTCGGCTGGTGCAAGATTCAGGATTTCGTCGACAAAGCCCTGGATGGCGCCTTCGCCGAGAGCTATCAGTCTGACTGGAAGTTCCACCGAGCAGATATGCATCACCAGATCAATCATACTACCGATGTGGTTGAGATTTTTCTCCACTTCAGCCCTGCTGGTAACGTGGCGTACGGTTGTCTGTAATGCGACCGCTTGGTATGGATCAACCATGCTTGTTTATTCCTCTCACGTAGTTGTGCTAATGCCTGTCATCCGGCTCCACGTAATCTTCGATTCGTAGATCTCCATAACCAGGAATTATTGGCCGAATTAATCGATCCGCGTCTTCTAGGTCTTTGGTTGCGTCAATACCGATGCGAATGGAGCGCTGTCCCTCTTTTGCGCAGCGTTCGATCTCCCAGCTTACGACATCCGGAAAGATCATGTATTTGGATGCATCACCGACCCGGGTCCAGATCGCCCATTCGGTGTCTTCCAAATTAAACACGTCTATGTCTTCATCAACCACAACGATGCGCTTGACAATCGTACCGACCGGAAAGAGCCCAGTGTGTGCTTCGAAAGCGGACTTAATCACCTCACGAGGTTCTTCGTCATTTTCTTTATGAATTGACACAAACACATGCAGCATGCAGCCCATGCGGGCGTCACAGGACACGTTAATTTCGTCGATATTTGGAAACTGC
>JAYZJE010000064.1:0-4795 GCA_036164895.1 Pseudomonadota bacterium | reverse complement strand
ATAGCTTTCGGCGGCCCGCGCCGGTCCGATTGGCACTGCCTCGTCCGCCATGCGCGTGTGTAACGCATCATTATCGGCATCGGAATATACAGCGACCGTACTGATTCCCATACGGCGAGCGGTTTTTATGATTCGGCAGGCGATCTCACCCCGATTTGCTATCAGTATTTTGTCGAACATGTTGTTGTTTTTTTTGCCCGCCGAGGCTGTTTTATAGGGGGATGTTTCCATGCTTCCGCCACGGGTTTTCTAGGCGTTTGCCTCGCAGCATCGCGAAGGATCGTGCAATCCGTGCGCGAGTATTGTTAGGCTTAATGACGTCGTCGATAAAACCGCGACTTCCTGCGATGAACGGGTTCGCAAATTTTTTCCGGTACTCTTCCGTCCGTTTCGCTATCTTGCTTTCATCGTCGAGATCCTCGCGGAAGATAATTTCTACCGCTCCCTTTGGTCCCATTACCGCAATCTCGGCGCTGGGCCAGGCAAGATTGACGTCCCCTCGCAAATGTTTAGACGCCATGACGTCATAGGCTCCACCATAAGCTTTGCGTGTAATCAGCGTGACTTTGGGTACCGTGGCCTCAGCATAGGCATAAAGCAGTTTCGCCCCCTGCTTGATGATGCCACCGTACTCTTGGGACGTGCCCGGCATGAATCCCGGTACATCCACGAGGGTCAGTATCGGGATATTGAACGCGTCGCAGAAACGGACAAAGCGTGCCCCTTTGACCGATGAATAGATATCCAGGCAGCCAGCCAGCACCATCGGTTGATTGGCGATCACCCCGATCGTTGAGCCATCCATGCGGATGAACCCGACGACGATATTTGGCGCGAAGTCGGGCTGTATTTCGAAAAAGTCGCTTTCGTCTGCAATTTTCCCGATCAACTCCTTGATGTCGTAGGGTTTGGCGGGATCGTTTGGGACGAGGCTGTCAAGTGACGGCTCAACGCGATCGACCGGGTCGGACGTTGGCCATGTCGGCGGTTTTTTCCGGTTGCTCGGCGGCAGAAAATTGATCAATCGGCGTGTCATTGCAAGCGCCTCAGTGTCGTTCTCAAACGCGAGGTCGGCGACCCCGGACTTCGTGCTATGCGTGTTTGCGCCGCCGAGTTCCTCGGCCGTGACTTCCTCATGGGTAACCGTTTTGACGACATCCGGACCCGTGACGAACATGTAAGAACTGTCTTTTACCATGACGATGAAATCGGTGATCGCCGGTGAATACACCGCTCCTCCCGCGCAAGGGCCCATGATCACGGAGATTTGGGGCACCACCCCGGAAGCCAGCACATTCTGCTGAAAAACATCAGCGTAACCACCGAGTGAGGCGACACCTTCCTGGATGCGGGCGCCGCCGGAATCATTTAGACCGATTAACGGGGCACCGACCTTCATGGCTTGCTTCATGATCTTGCAGATTTTCTGGGCGTGGGTCTCCGATAGAGAACCGCCAAACACCGTGAAATCTTGGCTGAATACGAATACGAGCCTGCCGTTGATTTCCCCATAACCGGTAACGACGCCATCGCCAGGTATTTTCTTGTCCTCCATAACAAAATCGGTACAGCGATGCTCGACAAACATGTCCCATTCTTCGAAACTGCCTTCGTCAAGCAGCAAATCGATTCGCTCGCGGGCCGTCAATTTGCCCTTTGCGTGTTGCTTTGCGATGCGTTCCTCGCCCCCACCGAGCTTTGCGGCAGAGCGTTTCAGTTCCAACTGCTCGATGATGTCTTGCATGAAAGTCTCCGATTAAGCTGTCGTTCTTTACAGGGGTTTAGCTAGTTCGACTGCCCGCCTAGGCAGCCTTTCGCTGCTGCCGAATTAGGTTCAGTATCTCGCCTGCCGCCACTGGAATATTCGTTCCCGGCCCGTAGACAGCGGCTACACCTGCGGCCATTAATTCATCGTAGTCCTGCGGTGGAATTACACCACCGCAAATCACGAGTATCTCGCCCGCATCCTGTTTTCTCAGGGCGTCTATCAGCTGTGGGACCAAGGTTTTATGTCCTGCTGCCTGCGATGAAATACCAACCACGTGAACGTCGTTTTCGATCGCGTGCTGTGCCGCCTCTTCCGGGGTTTGAAACAGGGGTCCGATATCGACGTCAAATCCAATGTCAGCGAACGCCGTCGCGATAACCTTCGCGCCCCGGTCATGTCCATCCTGGCCGAGTTTGGCGACGAGTATGCGCGGCCGGCGACCCTCATCCTGGGCAAATACTTCAATTTCCTTCTGGATATCCATGAACCCGCTGTCTCCCTCGTAAGCTGATCCGTACACGCCACTGACCGAGTGAATCACTGCCCGGTGGCGCCCGTAAACCTTTTCTAGGGCATCGGAAATTTCACCGACACTCGCGCGGACCCTGGCGGCGTCGACGGCCAGTGCCAGCAGGTTCTCGTTACCGTTCGCGGCTGCGACAGTCAAAGCGTCCAGTGCTCGCCGGCATAAAGATTCGTCCCGCTGCCCGCGCACCTGTTGGAGGCGTTCGATTTGACCGTTCCGCACCGCGGTGTTGTCGATGTCTAGGATTTCGATGTTGGATTCGTTTTCCCGTTGATACTTGTTAACTCCGATGACGATTTCTTCGCCACGGTCGATGCGCGCCTGGCGTGTCGCAGCTGTTTGTTCGATTCGCATTTTCGGTAATCCCAGTTCGACGGCTTTGGTCATGCCGCCGAGATCCTCGATTTCATCGATGAGTTTCCGCGCTTCGCTCGCGAGCGAGTTGGTTAGGCTTTCAACGTAATAGGAACCAGCCAACGGATCGACGACCCGGGTAATGCCGGTTTCCTCCTGCAGCACCAACTGCGTATTACGAGCAATATGCGCTGAAAATGGTGTCGGCAGCGCGAGGGCCTCATCGAAAGAATTCGTATGCAGCGACTGCGTTCCGCCGAGAGCAGCCGCCATGGCTTCGATGGTCGTACGTATGACGTTGTTGTAAGGATCTTGGCTGGTCAGGCTGACACCGGACGTTTGGCAGTGCGTCCGCAGCATCAATGATCGCGGGTTTTTAGGGGTAAATAATTCCTGCATCAGTGAAGCCCAGAGCAGTCTCGCCGCCCGAAGCTTGGCAATTTCCATGAAGAAATTCATACCGATGCCAAAGAAAAACGACAGGCGCGGTGCAAATTGATCCACCTTTAACCCATTATCGATTGCGGCGCGCACATATTCGATCCCATCGGCCAGTGTGAACCCTACTTCCTGCACGCTGGTCGCTCCAGCCTCCAACATGTGGTAGCCGGAAATTGAGATCGAGTTGAACTTGGGCATCCGCTTTGTCGAATATGAAATGATATCGGCAACGATTCGCATAGAAGGTTCGGGCGGATAGATATAAGTATTCCGCACCATGAATTCCTTCAGGATATCGTTCTGTAAGGTGCCGGACAGTTGCTGAGGATTAACGCCCTGTTCCTCGGCGGCGACGATGTACATCGCCATGATTGGTAGCACGGCCCCGTTCATTGTCATCGATACCGACATTTGGTCCAACGGTATGCCGTCAAACAGGACTTTCATGTCCTCGACAGTGTCGATTGCCACGCCAGCTTTACCCACGTCACCGACAACGCGCGGATGATCCGAGTCGTAACCGCGGTGCGTTGCGAGGTCAAATGCCACCGAAAGGCCTGTCTGGCCAGCTTCAAGGTTGTTTCGGTAGAAAGCGTTGGAGTCTTCGGCTGTCGAAAACCCAGCGTACTGTCGCACAGTCCACGGACGTCCTGCATACATCGTGGCCCGAGGTCCCCGGACGTACGGTGCAAATCCCGGCAGACCGCCGAGGTGCTCGATTTCGTCCAGGTCCTCCGCTGTGTACAGCGGCTTGACGACAATGCCTTCTGCGGTATGCCAGTCAAGCTCAGAAAGAGGACGACCGCGGGCTTCTTTTGCGGCCAGGTCTTGCCAATCTTCGTGCCTTGGATGACGTGTTTTGCTCACGCTTATTAGTCCCCGTCGAGATCTTTGATCGCCGTTCGCAAAGCCACCACCCGCCGTGCCTCGTCAACGTGCAATTGCTCCACAAGCTGGCCGTGCATCACGGTCACACCTTGGCCCGACTGCTCGGCGGCTTCCCAGGCCGCGAGGATCGCTTCGGCCCAGCCAAGCTTGGAATCGGAAATTCCGAAAACCTGGTTGGCTGTAGCAATTTGCCGGGGATGAATCAGCGTCTTGCCATCAAAGCCTAGTTTGCGCCCCTGCTCGCAGGCGGCTTTAAAGCCCGCGGCATCGTCCAATTGAAGGTGCACGCCGTCCAGTATATCAAGACCATGCGCGCGGCCCGCCAAGACACAAGCGCTTAGGCTAGCAAGCAAGCCTTGTCGATCACCGCCGAAATCGGTTCTAAGTGCCTTTGCAAGATCAGCGGTGCCAACGATGATGACATCCAGGCGCGACGTTGCGCCGGCGATTGCATCGAGGTCCAGAATTCCGCGTGGGGTTTCTGCCATGATCCACACGGACAGGCTTGGCGGCGCACCGGCTGCGTCCAGCTGCCGTAATGCCTCATGCACTTGGTCCGGACTTTCAATTTTTGGTAGCAGGCACGCATCCGCTCCGGTTTGAGCCACCGCGTCAAGATCATCCTGCCCCCATGGCGTGGACAGTCGGTTGACCCGGATCGCAATTTCGCGTTGGCCGTATCCGCCGTTGCTAATTGCTGCGACGACTTGGCAGCGTGCCTCAGCCTTGGTGTTTGGCGACACGGAATCTTCAAGGTCTAAGATCAGGGCATCGGCGGGCAAGTCCCGAGCCTTGGACAAGGCACTGGCATTGGAGCC
>JAYZJE010000063.1:0-7310 GCA_036164895.1 Pseudomonadota bacterium | reverse complement strand
AGTGACAGAATGCATCGAGAAACTTGGGGAGAGCGTAATCGTATACGATGATTCTCTTGTCAGCCAAATCAGCGAAGCGCTGTTTGATCCACTGAGCTGGGATGCAGCTGTTCCGGTGGCCGGTGTTGCCGGCGGACGGGGCACAACGCTGTTTGTGCAGCACGGAGGGCAGGACTGGGTTCTGAAACACTATCACCGAGGCGGCACGGTGATGAAAATTTTGCGGGATCAATTTTTATGGACAGGCTGGGAGTCCACTCGTCCAATGCGGGAGTGGAAGCTTCTGAGCCACTTGCAAAAACTTGGATTACCTGCGCCGGTACCCGTTGCTGCTCGGTGCGTTAGAGGCAGCGTTTACTATTCAGCGGACCTAATTACCCAATGCCTACTGGGAGTTGTGCCCTTCTCCAGCTGGCTGCAGCAGGACGGAACCGGCGAGGAGCAATGGCACGCGGTTGGAAAGTGCATTGCGCGGTTTCATGCGGCGCGAGTTTTTCATGCGGATCTTAGTGCGCACAACATTCAGGTTGATGCGGCAGGTCGCGTTTACCTTCTGGATTTCGATCGTGGGCGAATAATGCGATCCGACGGACGATGGCGTGACAATAACCTAGCGCGCTTGCAGAGATCGCTACACAAAATTCGCGATAACAGCAATATCGATTTTGGGACTAGCCAGTGGCAGGTCTTACTGAAAGGTTATCAACAGTCCTTCGCAGCAGCATCTCAGCGAGAATAAGGGTCCCTATACTTCGCCGGTCGGCGTTTGAATCGGCGGTGTACCCAATAGTATTGATCTGGCGCCTTACGAATTTCGTCTTCCAGGAGTCGATTGATACGAGCTGCATCCGCAGCTAGGTCATCACCGGGGAAATCTTCGAGAGCGGGTAACACATCCACTATATAGCCCGACCCGTCTTCCAAACGGCGGGGCAAGTATGGAACGATCGCTGCTCCGCTGATGCGTGCGATCTGACTCGTGGCCGTGCTAGTCATGGCGCCCTCGCCGAAAAACGGCGCGATTACACTGTTTTTGCCACTGTAGGCCTGATCGGGCGCGTACCAAACAATGGTGTTTTTGCGCAGGGCACGCACCAGCTCACGGATGCTGTTTTTTGTAATCAAGTAAGTGACTGACCGCCCGCGACAGCGCCGTATCAGTTGGTCAACCAGCGAATTGCGGCTGGGCCTATATAGCGCTGCCATTGCTGGCACCATAAGACATAGCTGCCTGCCAGTGAATTCGTTGGACGTGAAATGCCCGCTTAACAGAAGAACGCCACGGCCTTGTTCGAGGGCAGCATGCACATGCTCGATCCCGTTAATTTGAATTAAGCCGTCCAGTTCGCTGTCGGTTGCCCACCATGCTAGAGCCAGCTCAAGAACGGTCATACCCAGCGCATCAAAATGGCGTTGCAGCAGATTACGTTGCTCATTAGGGCCCAACTCGGGAAAGCAAAGTGCAAGATTTGCTCGGGCAATATACCGGCGCTCCGGCAAAGCCATCAGCAAAATGGCGCCAATGCGGCGAGCGACCCAAAGCTGAGCGTTACGTGGCAGCATCACGACCAGGCGCATCACCGCAATGCCGAGCCAGATGGGCCAGTAACGGGGCTGCCAGAAGCTGAGCAACGGCGTAACAGCGTCATTCATGATTGGTCAGTTCTACGGATGCAACCCGGACATTTTGACGGTCGATGAGACACCGTGGCTCGCATCACTATCAGCCGCCCCGCTGTAACCAATGGCTGCTTTGCGAGCCCTGATCGAAGCATGCTTTCTAACATAATGCTCTCCCACTATCAGTTCGTTTCCGAGCCCGGACGGGGCGGACAAGCGGCTGCTCCTGCCGGCGCGGCCTGCGTTCGCGCGCTGCCCAACAGTCGATATACCCCGGCTGCTACAAGGATGCCGCAAGTCTACAGAAATCAGCAATATTCTTGCAGATTCGCTCAAAATAAGAGACATTTGTATGGTTGGTAAAAAGGGCCCCAATTGGGGTCCGGCTTTCCCTCGGCGTCGTCACGAAGACGCAGTGATCGCGTTCCCTTTATGTGAAACGGGCCGCCCTCGCTGGATGACTGTCGAAGGATGTTCGACATACCGACGTATTGGTATCGATGGACTGATCTGACAGCCTCGGCCAGTGATCTGCGCTACCCTCGAAAAAAATAGAATATAGACCGGAAAATCCGACTGAGATGGCTTTTGCAATTGTCAGAATTCTTGGTGTTGCAGTGGTCTTTTTGATCACCCCGGTGCTTGCGTCGGATCTACTACCTAGACCGTTAAATCTCCAGACGGAAATAAATTTCTGGAAGCGGATTTTCGCCGAGATTCCTTCGACTCAGGCATTGGTGCATGACAGCCGTCATCTAGAGGTTGTTTACGACGTTGTGCAGATTCCACCTGGCACCAGTCCTTCCAAGCGGCGACGACTCGCCGAGAAAGCCCAGGCAAAATACCGAAAACTTCTGAACCAGCTTGCCGAGGGATTAAGCGCAACTCGTGATCGAGAACAGCAACGCGTATTGGCTTTGTGGCCAGCCGACGTTTCCACTGATGAGTTGCAGCAGGCGGCGCGGCGAATTCGATTCCAGCAGGGCTTAGCCGATCGATTTAACGATGGCATGGTGCGTTCCGGAGCGTGGAGGACCCACATTATGGCGAGCCTGCAAGCCTCTGGTGTTCCAACTGAATTAGTTGCTTTGCCTCACGTGGAGTCTTCGTTCAACCCGAATGCACGCTCACATGTTGGCGCTTCGGGACTCTGGCAATTTACCCGCTCGACGGGCCAGCGGTATATGCAAATCGATCACGTGGTTGATGAGCGTCGTGATCCATTCCTCTCCAGCGAAGCGGCCGCCAAGCTGCTCGCTTATAACTACTCTATTCTTGAATCTTGGCCACTGGCTATTACCGCTTATAATCACGGCGTCGGTGGAATGCGCGCGGCCGTAAGGAAGCTGGGTACCAACGACATTGAAAAAATTATTCGAAACTACAACGGTCGCACATTCGGATTTGCATCACGAAATTTTTACGTTGCCTTTCTTGCGGCTCTCGAAATTGATCAGAATGCCGAGCGCTATTTTGGCTCGCTGTCCATGAACGCACCGGGAAGCGACCTATTAGTCGAAACCCCCGACTATATGGCGGCAGCTACCCTGCAGATAGCGTTTCGCCTGTCTGCGTCAGAACTGCAGTCCTACAATCCCGCGCTTATGCCGTCAGTTTGGGATGGGAGCAAGTATGTTCCTAAGGGATTTCGACTGAGGCTTCCGGATTACGCTGTTGGCACCGACGCAGGTCAGGTATTTGCTGTTATACCTGCCAGCAAGCGCTTCGCTAGACAGACGCCAGACCTCTATCACAAGGTGCAACGCGGTGAAACCCTTTCTGTGATCGCTTTGCGATATGACACAAGCGTTCAGGAATTGTTTTCGCTCAATGGTCTTAGAAGCAGACACAAAATCAGGGCAGGTCAAACGCTGCGATTGCCGTATACCCGACAGACCATTGATGCCAGTGTATCAACCTACATCGTGCGCAGCGGGGACTCAATTAGCAAGATAGCCGGACGTGCGGGAATTAAGGAGAAAGACCTCGTCGCGTTGAACTTGCTGGGCAATCCGAATCGGATCTATGTGGGGCAGGTGCTGCAACTGCAGACACCCGAAGGTTCAGCGATAGTTGCGGCCACGCTCCCCGATTCGGTACCGGCTCGCTATACTGCCGATGAAAACGCGGCTGAGTCGATGGTTGTTGGCGCCATTGAACTTGAACCTGATCTGTTGGTAACTGCTGCTATCATTTTGGATGAACCGATTCAGGAAGAGCTTGCGGTTGGAAATACAGCAGGAGGTCAGCAGGCTCCCGCCCGGGAAGTTTTGCTGGCTGATCCCAGCGACTATCTTGTGGCCGCTGATGGCACCATCGAGGTCCAGGCAGCAGAGACTTTGGGGCATTACGGGGATTGGCTAGGGATTCGTACTCAGCGGCTCCGTGACTTGAACGGTTACTCATTCAAACAGGCTCTGGTCATCGGGCGCCGTTTGCGACTAGATTTTGCCAAAGTCGACCAGGAAACTTTCATGGCTCGCCGAATTGCCTACCATCGGGACATCCAGGAAGCATTTTTTGTTCGCTACCGGATAGTCGAGACAACTGCCCACAACCTGCGCAGAGGGGAGTCGGTTTGGGATCTAACACGGCGCTACCAAGTACCCGTCTGGTTACTTCGTCAATACAACCCGGACCTCGATATCGAGCGCGTAAGGCCTGGTATGCAGGTGGTGTTTCCCCAAATTGAGCGAAGCAAACTGAACTCAGCGCCCCGCAGTTCTCTCACCGAGGTCTTGTAGTAATCTTCGGTATCGTATCGAAATCAAGGAAGAATCGATCGGTGATAAGAGCAAAAACAGATATACCAATCAAACAAACAAGCAATATAACCGGCTGGGGTAGTGCCGTTAGCACCGCTGGCGTTTTTGTTTATATTGCTGCTACCGTCGTGATAATTGCGGCGTGTACTCAGAATCTGCTGGCCACAGAAATAGAGCTCGCGGATGTTGTGATTGTAAAAAAGGCTGAACGAAGAATTTATCTCGTAACAGACCAGCAGGTCCTCAAGTCCTTCAGCATCTCGCTAGGCTTAATGCCTGATGGCGAGAAGATACAGGAAGGAGATTTCAAAACTCCGGAGGGACGCTACCAGTTGACGGAGCGAAACGGGGGTAGCGATTTTTTTCGGTCCATTCAGATTTCGTACCCCAACAGGCGCGATGAGGAGCGTGCTGCAAGGCTAGGTGTTTCGCCAGGCGGTCGAATCATGATTCACGGTCAGCCAAACAAGCCGCGCTATTCCAAAGCCTACTATCGCAATTACGATTGGACCGACGGGTGCATAGCGTTGTCAAATACAGATATGATGGATTTTTGGCAGATGACGTCTGCCAATACCCCTATACACATCTTCCCGTAGGCTTTTTCACTGCAGGGCCCGCTATACTGTTGCCTGCGATGGTGGCTGGATACCCTATTCGGTCAATAAATCCAATAATCATCCCGTTCATGCTGTTTAGTGGCGGTTTGGGTGGGCTGGTTGGTGCTGTGCCCTACTAGCTTGAAATCTCCAGCTGGAAGCCCCATAGAAGACCTAACGCGTAAACTGGGCAGCCGCCGCCAGGGCTGTTTGTTGCGCTAATTTTGAACGGCGATTGGCTTTGCCATGAAACAGGACCACCCGCACATTTGCGTTCGACCGATAATTTACAGTGATACATAAAGATGCCCACGAAGTCCAAGAAAGCTAAAAAAACCAAGACGGTCAAAGCCCCCAAAAACGCTAAAAAAGCCAAGACGGTCAAAGCCCCCAAGAAAGCTAAAAAGCTAAACAAGCAAGCCCTGGAGTTTCGAGCCGAGGTGAAGCAGTTGCTTCACCTTATGATCCACTCGCTTTATAGCAATAAAGAGATTTTCCTGCGGGAATTGATATCCAATGCTTCGGATGCTGCCGACAAGCTACGGTTCGAGGCGATTTCTGACCAAGATTTGCTCGAGAACAACCCTGATCTCGAGATCCGCGTCGATTTTGACAAAAAAGCTGGCACGATCAGCATTACCGATAACGGTATAGGGATGTCCCGCGACGATGTGGTGGAGCAGCTTGGAACGATCGCTCGATCCGGAACCGCCGAGTTTATGAACCAATTGACCGGTGATCAGCGGAAAGATGCTGCGCTTATTGGTGAATTCGGTGTGGGATTCTATTCGTCGTTCATTGTTGCTGATCGTGTGGAAGTGTTTTCGCGACGAGCTGGGCTGCCTTCCACCGAGGGTGTCCACTGGGAGTCCGGCGGTGAGGGTGAATTCACGGTTGAGCCGATCGAAATCGCCAACCGCGGTACCCGCGTGTTATTGCATCTTCGAAAGGAAGAACGGGATTTCGCTGATCCGTATCGATTGCGAACTCTGATTCGAAAATTCTCCGATCACATTGCTTTCCCGGTGAAGATGCCGGTTGAGCAAACGGCCGAAGAAAAAGAAGGAAAGGGCCAAGTCAAGCAGGACCAAGAAGAAACGGTCAATGCGGCAATGGCATTGTGGGCGCGACCGAGGACAGAAATCTCCAACGATGAATACAAAGAATTTTACAAGCACATATCTCACGACTTTCATGACCCAATCGTTTGGGGACACAACAAGGTTGAGGGAAAGCGCGAATATACGAGCCTGATATATGTTCCACCTAAAGCGCCATTCGACCTGTGGAATCGCGAGGCACCGAAAGGCCTGAAGCTATATGTTCAACGCGTATTCATCATGGATGATGCGGATCAGTTTTTGCCGCTTTACCTGCGCTTCGTTCGCGGAGTCATTGATACAAATGATCTGTCGCTCAACGTATCGCGCGAACTGCTGCAGCAAGATTCCAATGTCGAAGCGATTCGCACAGCGCTCACCAAGCGCGTTTTGGACATGCTGTCCAAGTTGGCAAAGGATGAGCCGGGAAAATATCAATCGTTCTGGGATGAATTTGGGAGGGTGCTAAAAGAAGGGTCGGCTGAAGATCTTGCCAATCGTGAGAAACTCGCCAAACTGCTCAGGTTTTCAACGACGTATACTGATAGTGAAAATCAGGACCAGAGTCTCGAAGACTACATTGGGCGCAAAGCGGACGCTCAGGACAAGATCTACTACATAGCTGCCGATGGCTTCAATGCGGCGAAGTCGAGTCCTCACCTGGAGATATTTAGGAAAAAGGGCATCGAAGTTTTATTGTTCAGTGACGCGATTGACGAGTGGTTTGTCGGGCATCTCGGCGAGTTCGAAGAATTGCAATTACGGGATGTCACTCGCGGTGAACTCGATCTGCCTGACCTCGATGGAGGGGACTCTGACAACAATAAGGATCAGAAGGTCGAGGAGCACAAGGAGCTGTTGGAACGTTTAGAGAAAGAGCTGAATGGTAAGGTCAAGGAAGTCCGCGTTACCAGCAGGCTGACAGATTCACCGGCCTGTCTGGTGCTGGGAGAATTTGACATGGGCACGCAAATGCGGCGACTGATGGAGGCCAGTGGGCAGACTGTGCCACCGTCCCTACCGATCTTTGAACTCAATCCTGACCATCCTTTGATCTGTCGCTTGGCGGATGAATCCGATGACCAGCGGTTCAAGGACCTGGCCCGGGTATTGTTTGATCAGGCCAGCCTTGCAGAGGGACGCCAACCAGAGGATCCAGGAGCTTTTGTTCAACGGCTGAACCGGCTATTGCTAGACTTGAGCGCCTGACGGTCCGCGGAGCAGGC
>JAYZJE010000062.1:0-3287 GCA_036164895.1 Pseudomonadota bacterium | reverse complement strand
GCACCTGAATTTGTCGGCGGCGCTCCCGTCCTATTTCCGCCCGTGAGTTCACTGCTTGTTCTCCTTGTCAGTGACCACGGGAACAGATAATAGGCCGGTCGGCGGTAATCGCCAAGGTCTCTCTGAGCTATGGATCCATTTGAGAATAACCGGTACAGGCCCGGGCCAGGGTTGACAGCACAACGGCCAAGCCTAGTATCACCGTCTTTGGCCCCCATTAGGAACCCTTATGCGCGGCTGTCAGGTTCCAATCAATAACCGTAAAACATTCCAGGACTACCTGCCATGAACGAAATCCTCCCTGGCATTTATCACTGGACCACGGTGCACCCAAAGATCAAGATGGAGGTGAGCTCCTACTATCTGGTCCCAGAGCGGGCATTGCTCGATCCGCTGATCCCGGCCGAAGGTTTTAACTGGTTCGAACCGCCACCGGAAAACATCTACCTAACCAATCGTCACCACTACCGGCATTGCGCCGAGTTCGAGAAACACTTTGGGTGCAAAGTCTGGTGCGTGAAACAGGGTCTGCATGAATTCACCAGCGGTGAAACGGTGCACGCGTTTCAATTTGGCGACAAGCTACCGGGAAACATCGAGGCAGTGGAAATCGGTGCGTTGTGCCCAGACGAATCAGCACTCTTTATAACACGCGATGGCGGCAGCATTGCACTGGCAGACGGGATCGTGCGTGTCGACGATGGGCCGCTGAAATTCGTGCCGGATTTTTTACTCGGCGACGAGCCGGAGAGCGTCAAAGCTGGGCTCAAAGCCGCCTACAACAAACTGCTCGAACGCGAATTCGACAACCTGCTGCTCGCTCACGGTTGGCCAATTGTTGGCGGTGGCAAAGACGCGTTGAGAGAATTCGTGGCCTGAAATAATGTCAGCCGCGCCAACAACTAATGACGTGGCTCAGGGTACAACCGATTCGCGCCGCTAAGCTGTTCGCGGACCATTTTGCGCAGTTTCACGGGACCGAGTACTTCGACATCCCCACCGTACTTCAGTATGTCCATAACCAGTTCGCGCGGATCGCTATAAGGCACTTTCAACACGTAGGCACCATCCAGCTCAAACTCGCCCTCCTGTTGCGCATGCCAGGTCTCCTTGGAAACCCAGCGTGCCCTGACGGGATCGAATCGCAGAACTGCAGTCTCCGTAGCGCGGCCTGAAAAAATGCCGAAACCGGCTCCCAGCGTTTCGTCCAGCGTCTGCTCCTTTATATCTCGCGCCCGCTTGTCCAGCACGGTTACTGATTCGATCGCATCCAGTGCGAAGGTGCGCAGCGCCTTCCGCAAATAACACCAGGCATCGAGGTACCAATTGTCACGGTAGTAAACGAGCCGTTGCGGTGAAATCTCCCGGGTCTGCGATTCACCACTTTGGCGACGGTAGTGCGTGATGCGCAGCCGGTGGCGTGACAGCAATGCCGACGAAATCGCTTGAAAGTGCGCATGTTCGACCGGACGCACGCCGATTTGAATGATCTTGATACGTCTACTGACTTCTACGGCGGTGTAGTCGCCGGTGGCTAGAATCTGATGGATACGCGACAACAGCGGCCGCACCAGGTTAGTCAGCATGCCCGGCTGCAGCCCCTCCAACAACTGTCCCATCGTCAGTAGTGCGTGGATTTCTTCGGCACTGAACCACAGCCCCGGCAACTGGTGAGTATGTGCATCGGGATCATTTTCGTCGATCCGGTAACCACCCTGTGCCCGATCCCAGACAATGGGCATCCGGATGCGATCACGGAGGTATTCGAGGTCGCGCTTGAAGGTCGCACGAGACACACTGAGATTTTCCAAAAACACGTCCCGCGACACAACTTTGCGCTCGGTTAGCAGTCTTTGGATCTTGTAGAAGCGCTCGGTCCGATCCATGCCCTTTCTCCTAACGGCTGCCGGCCCTGGCGTGGCGTCTGGTTTGTTATTAGACTCAGGACCGGGACCCCTAACCGGGCGACGGCCAGCCTATTCCAAACTCATTATAAACGCCCACTGACCCGGCGTAACCCGGGTGATGGACAGGCGGTTACCCCGGCGCAGCAGCAGCATTTCCGCCAATTCCTCGTGGGTCCTGAGCTCTTTTAAGGTAATTGGGCGTTTCAGCTTGCGCCTGTAGCGTATGTCCACCATCAACCAACGCGGGTTCTCGGGATCGCTTTTCGGGTCGAAATACTTCTCCTTAGGGTCAAATGCAGTAGGGTCGGGGTAGGCTGCGCTGCAGATCGTCATGATGCCAACGATGCCGGGCTCTTTGCACGCCGAGTGATAGAACAACGCCAGATCGCCTTTCTGGAAATCGTCACGCATCATGTTACGAACCTGGTAGTTCCGTACGCCATCCCACCATGTAACGCGATCGGCTTTAAGGTCGTCGATCGAGTAATTGCCGGGCTCTGATTTCATCAACCAGTGCTGCATTGCCAAGACGTCACCGTGTAGCCGCTGAATGGTTTAGCGTTTATTCTGTGGTCCAGTTTCGAATCAGTGGACTATAACATTGGCTCGACCGAAACAGCCCTGCTTTATTGATTACAAACACGCAAGTTTCGCTCAATGATGAACTTCCTGAATCAACTGATTGTCCGTATATCAAAGTCGGGTTGGCTATACGTGATCGTGTTCGCAGGATTTTTTGCAACGCTGCAAGCACTGCTGAGAATAGGCGACCGTTTTCCCGAACACGCGGCAGGCGCAGTGCCGTTCGATCTACAGAACCAGCTTACAGCCGAGCAGATATTCACGCAACTCACAGGATATACTGATGAGGCGTTTCGCCTTTATTATGTTTTTACCTCTATCGATTACTTTTTTCCGCTGTTTGCGGGGTTTTTCTTGGGGGCAACCGCGGCATTCCTGCTGCGGCATTCCTTACCTCGCTGGTATTCGATCGCTGAACAGAAAAACTTGTTCGTACTGTTCCTGCTAGCCACACTTTTTGATTGGCTGGAAAACATTGCCCTGCTTAGTGTAATCGTCGGCTATCCGAATGAGTTCTCGACCGTGGCGGTGCTGGCCGTATTTGCCAAGATAGGCAAACTGGGGTTTGTGTTTCTATTCCAGACCTTTATCTTGGTGCTCTTGCTATTCAGCACCGGAAAGTGGCTTGCACTCAAAGCAGGGCTATTGAAAAGCTAGACGGCACTATTCAGGCGACTGCGTGCCGGTCCGTTACTCGTTGTCAAGCCGCTCCTCGATGGCCGCCTGGATCCATTTAACGTAGTTCGGGTGCTCCGACAAACCTTTAGCCGCAAACCTATAGTCGAGACCCCTTAGGTC
>JAYZJE010000061.1:0-20743 GCA_036164895.1 Pseudomonadota bacterium | reverse complement strand
TGCAGCGTTTTGGTGCGACCCGCAATGTGCAGGATGGATCTTCATCGGCGCATACATTGGTGGAATCCGAAGCCGAGCGCTTGGAGTCGGAGCTTTCCATGATTCGCTATATTGCCTGGGCGATTCCCTCGATTGGGTTTATCGGCACGGTCAGGGGCATCGGTGCTGCACTTGCACAGGCACATCGCGCGGTCGAGGGGGACATCAGTGGGGTCACACAGAACCTAGGCGTAGCGTTTAACTCAACGTGTATTGCATTGCTGCTAAGCATTGTGCTGATGTTTCTTGTCCACCAGTTACAGTTATTGCAGGAGCGCCTGGTGTTCGAAACGGAAAGCTATACAGACGATCACTTGATCCGCCATCTGCAATCCGGATGACAAGTAACGCATGCCTGTTCTCGGAATCGAATTAAATGATGCCTCCATCACCGGCGTTAGCGAAGCCGGAGTAGTATTTTCAGAGCCTGGCTATGCATTGATCGACGGTGCGCGGAGCCTTTTCGGTGTCGAGGCGCTGGCGACCGCCCGTTTAAACCCGCACCAGATTAACAATCGCTACTGGTGGAAACTTTCAGAATCAGCGCTGCCCAATTCCAGCAGTCAATATGAAACCTTCGCCGATCTAGCCCAAAGCCAGCTGGAGCGGCTATGGTCTGCCTGCGCCAATGATCTGACGGAGGTGTTGTTTGCGGTTCCCGGTTACTGGGTATCCGAGCAACTCGGCCTGCTGCTCGGGATTGCGGAAGAACTCGGCATACCGACCCGTGGTTTGGCGAATTGCGCGGTGGCCGCAACCCGGCGTCATTATCCTGAGCGCGAGTTATTTCACATTGAGGGGTCTTTGCACGAAATCGGGGTAACCCGCATGTCGCAGGATGGCGCAGCCGGCCTTGCAGAACGGTATGCCGTTAAGGAGTTTGGCATCGAGTCATTGGAAAGGACCTGTGGTGAGTTCTTTTCCCACCGATTTGTCGAATGCAGCCGCTTTGATCCACTGCATGAGGCGAAAAGCGAGCAATTGATTTACGACAAGCTGCATACCTGGCTCGCTCAACTGAAACGTCACGATAAGCTCGAGCTAAGCGTGGCGTTCGACGGCTATGATTTTCGCGCCAAAGTTGAATTGCGCGAACTGGGTAATTACCAGCGGAAGGTCGCTGAACCACTGGTGCAAAAGCTCAGATCGTTGCTTAATGGCCAACCCTGCGCACTGCAGGTCAACGCAAAACTTGGTGCATTTTCTGGTGTCATCGAGGCGCTGCTTGCGTTGCCGAATTGCGACCTCTACGTGCTTGAGGCCGGCGCGGCCGCTCGCGGCGTTATGCGCCGGCATCAGAGCTTTCCGCCAACCGATGCGGGATTCCGGTTGGCGACGGCGCTGCCATGGGATCACTCAGCGGTGAAACCTTTACCGGCAGAACGCCGCGGTGACGTTGGCCAGAAACCGACGCATATTCTTTACCAAGGCAGGGCTTACCGACTGGGCCCGGAACCATTCAGTGTCGGCTCCGAGCTGGGCAGTGGCACTTACGGCATTGGGGTAGGCGGACCAAACTCCGGAATTTCGCGGCGCCATTGCACTGTTCAGTTCGAACAGTCGCGTGCGCTGGTGCATGATCACAGCCGCTACGGCACGCTCCTGAACGGTCACCGAATCGAGGGTTCGGCGGTTTTGCAGCAAGGCGATGTGCTCAGTGTCGGCCAGCCGGCGGAAAATTTACAGTTGATTGTCGAGATTGCCGAGAATGGCGCGTAGGCAATTCAACGTATTCAATCTGTCGTTTATCGACATCATGTCTTGCGGCTTCGGCGCCGTCGTGCTGTTTTTCATGATTATTAGCGCCCAGGTTTCGTTCCGCGCCGATAAGGCGGACATAAAACTGGTTAGCGACACTTTTCGGCTCGAGGAGGAGGTGTTCGACGGTCGCAAGAACTTGGTGCGCTTGCGCACCATTTTTGAAAAAAAGCAGCAGCAGCAAATATCCGTGGAGGATGAAACGAAGCAATTGCAGCTAACGCTCGAGGAATTGCTGGAAGAGTTGGCCCAGTATGACTCGACTAGCTTGGCGTTGCGGGAAAGCCTGGAGAAGTTGCAGTCGGATATTGAACGCCTGGAAGAACAGAAAAAGCGTTTGATGGCGTCTGCCCAACAGGACGCGGATGATCCCGGCCGGCGCATCCGGACCTATGTGGGCGAGGGTGACCGGCAATATCTTACCGGCTTGAAAATGGGCGGTAAGCGCATACTGATCCTCGTGGATTCGTCCGCGAGTATGCTTGGGCGAACCTATATCAACGTGCTGCGATACCGCAATATGCAGGACGAAATGAAAATCCTTGCACCGAAATGGCGAAACGTCGTTGGAACAGTAGACTGGTTGACGACTCAAATTCCCGTCGGAACGAAATTTCAGATTATGACGTTTAACGACAAGGCCGGCAGCGTTATCAAGGATTCCGACAACGAGTGGCTGGAAGTTACCGACGGCAGTAATCTGACCGAGGCTATGGAAAAGCTCCGGTATGTCGTACCCCAAAACGGCACCAGCCTGTACAAAGCATTTCAGAAGATCAACGAAATTAAACCCCGTCCGGATAACGTTTACCTGCTGACCGATGGCAGGCCCACCCACGGCAGAACGACTCCAGACTCCCCACGAGAAACCGATGCAATTGACCGGCTGGGGTTTTTTGATCGGGCCAGAAAGGAAGTGCCTAATGGGGTGCCGATCAATATTTTGTTGTACCCGATGGATGGTGATCCGCATGCAGCCGCCTATTACTGGCAATTGGCGATGCAGACCAGGGGATCATTTATGACCCCGTCGGAGGACTGGCCCTAATGGCTAAACGGCGCGAGACGGAGACATTTAGCCTGTCGTTTCTTGACGTGATTTGTTGCGGTTTCGGGGCCGTGATTCTGTTGCTCGTCATCACTAAAATTTACGAGCCGATTACGATTGAGCGGAGTCAGATCAACAGACAGGGTTTGTTGGCAGTCCTGCAAGACGAGTTGTTCCAGATTCGAGGTGACACAGCAATCGTCAATCGCGGTTTGAAGACTGTCGAAGAAGAACTGGCCAAGGAAGAAAGCCTGGTGAGGCGCCTGAAGCTAGAACTGACGGCGATTCGTAGCCAGTTTGCCACGACTCAGGACGAAGCCAGCGTTGATGAACAAAAGCAGGGTTCCCTGCTTGCTGCCCGCCAGATGCTGACGGAGGAAATGAAGCGTCTGCTGAGACTTTACAAGCGGCCGGACGATGACACCACCGTGGGTGGAATACCTGTGGACAGTGAATACATCATTTTTGTGTTGGATACGTCGGGCAGTATGTTCAACGGCCCGTGGGATATCGTGATTGATAAGATTTCTGAGACTTTAGCGGTATATCCAAAAGTCAAAGGGATCCAAGTGCTCAATGATGAAGGCAAATACATGTTTTCGACCTTTGCCGGGGAATGGATGAGTGACTCTCCTCAGTCCCGGCAGAACATACTCAACCGACTTGAAACCTGGGAGGCCTACAGCGACTCGAGCCCTGTTGAAGGAATCACTGAGGCGCTGAACACTTACTATGACCGCAATAAAAAAATCAGCATCTATGTCTACGGGGACGATTTTCCAGGCTCCAAGGGGTCTGTTGAATCGGTAGCCCGCTACGTCGACAGAGTCAACCGCGTTGATGCGACTGGCGAGCGCCTGATGCGAATTCACGCGGTTGGATTTCCAACGCAGTTCGGCGGAGGTGTATCACCGAATGCGATACGATTCGCAAATCTGATGCGGACGCTCTGTGCGCGCAATGGAGGCACTTTCGTTGCGGTAACGGACATCGACAGCCGCCGGCGTTTCCGCATCCAAATACCGGGTATTTAACTTTCACGATAACGTTTTTATCGCGGCCCAGCCGAGGACAACAACATGAGCGCCCCGCCGAACGGACTGACTTCACAACGCTGCAAGCCCTGCGAGGGCGGAGTGCCGCCCCTGGAAAGGGAAGTTGCCGAAGAGTTAATGCAGGCGCTTGACTCGGGCTGGCGGTTCAGCACCGACGGCAAATGGATCGAACGGCACTTCGAATTTCCGAACTTTGACTGCACGATGGGATTTACCAACGCAGTGGCCTGGATTGCGAATACTGAGAATCATCACCCGGACATGGAAGTCAGCTATCGTTTCTGCCTCGTGAAGTACACGACACATGCCATCGAAGGCCTGTCCGAGAACGACTTTATCTGCGCCGCTAAGATCGACCGGCTGGTTGCATAGCGGGAATCTTTCGAAGGCACATCCTCGTTTTGGGCGTTCTCGACCTGCCGGAACAGTTAGGCCAGGCGCAGGCAGACCAGACACTGGAGCGGCTCGTGGGCTTTTAAGTTGAAGTCACCTAAGGCAAATGCGCTGGGCACGCCTTCATCGAGCAGATTGATCGCACCCAAGGTGATTGCAGGCCCGTAACCAGCGGCTGTTAGAACATTGCCGAACTGTCGGGATCTTCGAGGTCGACGTCGGTGCGATCGGCTATGAAATCGCCGGTGATCATCTGGTCATAGCCGAGTCCCGGGCCGATCATCGGCATGACTAATGCATCCGGATCTATGATGACTTCGAGGAAGGCGGGTCCCGGATGCTTGATCCATTCCCGAATCAGTTTTTTTAGCTTGGAATTACTATCTAGGCGCTCGGCAAACTCGAAACCGTCCGCTTCAGCCGCGCGGACAAAGTTTTTCCTGCGCAGCGATTTATCACTCGCCGATAAGCGTCCCTTGTAATAGAGTTTCTGCCACTGCTTGACCATGCCGTCACCGTAGTTGTTTAGTACGATGACCTTTATCGGCAGCCCGTAGCTTGTCACCGTTTCGAGCTCGCCTATATTCATTCGGATACTGGCATCGCCGTCAAGATCGATGACGAGCCGGTCCGGACACGCAAACTGCGCGCCGATCGCGGCTGGCAGACCGAAACCCATCGTGCCCATGCTGCCGGAGGTTAGCAATAAGCGCGGATGCTTAAAATCAAAATACTGCGCCGCCCACATTTGATGCTGCCCAACGCCGGTCGTGATGATTGCTTCGCCCTTGGTGTGGCGGTTGATCTCCTCGATGACCGCATGCGGTTGAATTAGATCGCTGTCACGGTCAAAGTCGAGTCGGTAATCGCACTTCAGCGCGGCAATTTCCGCGTGCCAGCTACTAAAGTCGGGAGCGATCTTGTTGTGTTTTCCGTAAGCGGTAATCGCGTCGAGATCCCGCTCAAGAATACCGACGTGGTACCAGTCGGCTGTTTTGACTTTGTTGATTTCCGAAGAATCGACATCGAAGTGAGCGATGCTTTTGGCCCTCGGCGCAAACTTCTCGGGCACGGCAGCGACGCGATCGTCGAATCGGGCGCCCGCAGCTATCAGAAAATCGCAATCTTCGACCGCGTAATTTGCGAACGCTGTTCCATGCATGCCGAGCATACGCATGGACAGGGGTTCCGTCGTGTCGTACGAGCCGATGCCCATCAGGGTCGTTACGACAGGGATCTGGAATTGATTGGCAAACCTCCGTAAAGCGTCCGCGGCGTTACCATTGATCACGCCACCGCCGGCGTATATCAGTGGGCGCCGTGCCTTTGTCATTAACCTGAAAAAGGCTTTGCAGGTGCTGTTGTCCAGCACATTGCCCTCAACGGCATTCATGCGCTGCTGGTAGCCTGTGACCGGCAACAGTCCTGCGCCTCTAAATTTCCCCGACCAATTCTGAATGTCTTTTGGTACGTCGACGACAACCGGGCCCGGCCGACCGGTGCGGGCAATTTCGAACGCCGTGCGGATGGTATCCTCGAGGCGTTCTGGCTTTGTCACTAGGAAAACATGCTTGGCAACGGCACCGAGCGTAGTGGTGACCGGCGCTTCCTGGAATGCATCGGTACCGATCGACGTAGTAGGCACTTGTCCGGTGATGACTACGATCGGCGTCGAATCGGCCATGCAATCCCGGACCGGGGTCACGGTGTTGGTTGCACCTGGGCCCGAGGTGACCATGACGACGCCGACTTTGCCACTGGCTCGTGCGTAGCCGGCTGCCATGAAGCCCGCGCCCTGCTCATTGGCCGGCACGATCAACGGCATAGGCGGATTACCATCGGCGTCACGGTGCTCGTCGTTAAACCGAAACACGGCGTCGTAGGTGGGTAGGATTGCCCCGCCGCTGTAGCCGAAGATGGTCTCAACGCCCTCGTCGGCCAGCACCTGAACGAGCATTTCTGCTCCCGATAATTGTTCTCCCGCTAACGGGTGCGGCTTTGACGCCAGCACTTGTGGGTGTGGATTCATTCCCAAAGTTTCCTGTCTGCGGCAATTAATAGCTCTGAGCCCATTCGCCGCCCAGTTGTTTTTATATCATGTCGCGCAGCGATGGTTGATGATCGCCTGCAAAGTGTTGAACTAATGTATCTGCATTGCAATAGTGTACGTTCTGAGCCAACATTGCCAATTCGTTAAAACATAAAGACTTTTTCACCGGTGTGCTACCTGGGTGAGGCTCGTCATGAGACACATTGTTTCCATCCTGCTGCAGAATGAGGCTGGCGCTTTGTCCCGGGTGGCGGGCTTGTTTTCCACGCGCGGTTACAATATTGAGTCCCTCAGTGTTGCACCGACAGAAGATCCTATGCTGTCGCGTTTAACGCTGGTGACGATTGGATCAGACCAAGTTATTCAACAAATTAATAAACAACTTTTCAAACTGGTTGATGTCGTCAATATTGCCGATATGACGATGGGAGATCACATCGAACGCGAGTTGATCTTGCTGAAGGCCAGCCTGCATAAGGGCAACGACAGCGCCGTGCGGAAGCTCATCAAGGCTGAGGCGGCGCGGGTTCTCGACGACGCACCGGCAAACTTTACAGTAGAGCTGACCGGCACCGGTAATAGGGTCGACGATTTCATTGACCGGCTAGGCGCGTACGCTGACATCTTGGCCGTGGTCCGCAGCGGTCCAATGGCAATCTCACGAGGGGAGACGGTCCTCAGCGCTACGCTCTGAAGTCGACCAGGGAGTTACCGGCATGAATCGGCAAGTCCAGCAGTCGCCGCTCAGTGTGGGGAATCGGGTCGTTATCAAAGTCGGATCGTCGTTGCTCGTGGATGCGGCAACTGGCACGCTGAACCGACCATGGCTGAAATCACTCGTCGGCGAGGTCGTACGCCTTAAAAAGCGGGGCCAGCAGGTCATGTTGGTGTCCTCCGGGGCGATCGCACTGGGTCGCCGCTATTTGAACTTCAGAAGTGATCAGCGGCGGCTGGAAGAACACCAAGCCGCGGCCGCGGCCGGCCAAATTCTGCTGGCGCACGCTTACCAGGACTTGCTCGACGTCCATGATATAAAGGTCGCGCAGGTGCTGCTGACACCCGATGACACGGAAAACCGACGGCGCTACCTGAACGCCCGTAGCACCCTGGAAACCTTACTGGGGCTCGGTGTAGTTCCGATCATCAATGAAAACGACACGGTGGCAACCGAGGAAATCCGCTACGGCGATAACGATCGCTTGGCTGCGCGGGTCAGCGAGATGACCAGCGCGGATTGTTTAGTTTTGTTGTCTGACGTTGATGGTCTATATAAGGCTGATCCGGCGACAACCCCGGGGGCGACATTGATTCCCGAGATCCATGAGATCACGGCGGAACTCGAGTTGATCTGCGGAAGCAGCCGAACCGAATACGGTTCTGGCGGCATGGCAACCAAGTTGGCGGCCGCACGGATTTGCATGTCTGCAGGTTGTGCCACTTTAATCGCCAATGGTCTGCAGCTCGATGCACTGCTCGCCGTGGAAAATGGCGGGCTGTGCACTTGGTTTTTGCCGAACAAAACGCCTCTGGCGGCGCGCAAACAGTGGATCGCCGGCACACTGACAACGAGGGGTACGCTTACGATCGATGCGGGTGCGGAGCACGCGCTGAGCGAGGGTAAAAGCCTGCTTCCGGTTGGCGTGGTCGCGGTAGATGGGCAGTTTGGTCGCGGTGATGCGGTCAGTATCAAAGGTAGCAGTGGCCGCGAATTGGGCCGTGGCTTAGCGGCTTACGACAGTGACGAAGCGCAGGTTATACGGGGTCAACGTAGCCAGGATATCGAACCCCTGCTGGGTTATCGTGGACGTGACGAAATAATTCATCGCGATAACCTAGTGCTGCTGGACGGTTAGACAACGATCAGAACATGAGTGCAATGAGTGAAACAGTCGAACAGAACATTGCGGAACTGATGCGCCGACTCGGCAAGCGCGCCCGACAGGCCGGCGCGGAACTTGCCCGTGCGACCAAGGCGCAGAAAAACCGTGCGCTGGAGACTGCTGCCCGGTATATCGCCGAAAACGAGGACAAAATTTTGTCCGCTAACGCTAAAGACATGTCAACGGCGCACGAAAAAAGCCTGTCTGCTGCGATGTTGGACCGACTGCAACTGGACTCCGGTCGGGTTCGTGACGTGGTTGATAGCGTCGTCCAAGTCGCTGGGTTGCCCGATCCAATCGGACAGGTCATCGGTGAATGGACTCGGCCGAATGGTTTGCGGATACAGCGCGTGCGGGTGCCGCTGGGTGTCATTGGAATCATTTACGAAAGTCGGCCTAATGTCACGGCCGATGCCGGTGCTTTGTGCCTTAAATCCGGCAACGCGGTGATTCTCCGCGGCGGCTCGGAAAGCTTTCATTCCAGCATGGCAATTCACGAGTGCTTGGTGCGGGGATTAGCAGAAGAGGGCTTGCCCGAGGCGTCTATCCAGATGGTCCCAACCACCAGCCGCGATGCCGTCGGTTACCTGTTATCTGAAATGCAGCAATATGTCGACGTGATCGTGCCCCGTGGTGGCAAAAATCTGATCAAACGCGTTCAGGCGGATGCACGCGTGCCGGTTATCGGGCATCTCGAAGGTATTTGTCACGTCTACGTGCACCGTTCGGCCGACCCGGAAATGGCCCGTGAGATTGTCTTGAACGCGAAAATGCGCCGTACCGGCATATGTGGAGCGGCGGAAACAATGTTGATCGACCGGGAAATTTTGGATAGCCATCTGACGTTGATCGCGACCGCGCTGGTTGAGGCCGGCTGCGAGCTGCGCGGTGATGCGGACGTTTGTGCGCAGGATTCGCGGGTGGTATCCGTTGATCTGTCGGACTGGACGACTGAATACCTCGATGCAATCATGTCAATCCGTGCCGTCAACGGTATTGATGAGGCGATCGAGCATATCACCCGCTATGGTTCCGGGCATACCGAAGCAATCATTGCTGAGGATCAGCGTGCCGCGGAGCAATTTTTCCATGAGCTTGACAGTGCAATTTTGCTGCACAATGCGTCGACGCAGTTCGCCGATGGCGGTGAATTCGGTATGGGGGCTGAAATCGGCATCGCCACCGGGCGGATTCATGCGCGCGGACCTGTCGGTGCCGAACAATTGACCAGTTACAAGTACTTGGTTAGCGGCGCTGGTCAAGTACGCCCGACTTAGGCGGCGCCCCATCTTCTGCGGCTACATGTTCGCAATCAAATTGTCGGCGAACTCGCTGGTCCTGACCTGCTTGGCGCCGTCCATCATCCGGGCGAAGTCATAGGTCACGGTTTTCTGGTCGATGGTTTTACCCATCGCATTGATAATCGCATCGGCCGCCTCGGTCCAACCGAGGTAACGCAGCATCATTTCGCCGGAAAGGATTAATGAACCCGGGTTGACCTTGTCCTGGTCGGCATATTTTGGTGCGGTGCCGTGTGTAGCCTCGAAAATCGCGCGCCCGGTCACATAGTTAATGTTGGCGCCAGGCGCAATACCGATACCGCCAACCTGTGCGGCCAGCGCGTCGGATAGGTAATCACCATTGAGGTTCATTGTAGCGATGACGTCAAACTCGCGCGGACGTGTCAACACCTGCTGCAGCGTGATGTCAGCAATAGCGTCCTTGACTAGAATTTTGCCGGCGGCAAGCGCCTTATCCTGTTCGGTATTGGCTGCATCCTCTCCATGCGATTCCTTGGTGCGTTCCCAGCGATCCCAAGTGTAAACCCAATCAGCAAATTCACGTTCGGCCAGTGCATAACCCCAGTCTCTGAACGCCCCCTCGGTGAACTTCATAATGTTACCTTTGTGCACGATGGTCACACTGGCGCGATTGTTGTCGATCGCATACTGGATCGCGGAGCGCACCAGCCGATCAGTACCCTCTCGGGAAATGGGTTTGAAGCCGATGCCCGAGGTCGCCGGGAACCTGATCTTGGCGTAGCGTTCCGGAAACTCTTCCTGAAACCATTCCAGTAATTTGCGGCAATCGTCGGAACCTTCCTCAAACTCGATTCCTGCATAAATGTCTTCGGTATTTTCCCGAAATATCACCATGTTCACAGCGCTGGGGTCGCGTACTGGCGAGGGCACGCCCTCAAACCAGCGTATTGGACGTTGACAGACATACAGATCCAGCATCTGCCTCAGCGCAACGTTTAGTGAGCGGATCCCACCGCCGATAGGGGTCGTCAAGGGTCCTTTTATCGATACGAGGTAATCGCGGCAGGCATCGACAGTAGCGTCCGGCAGCCAGGTTCCGTAGTTGTCATAAGCTTTCTGGCCAGCGAACACCTCAAGCCAGGCGATTCGTTTTTTACCGCCGTAAGCTTTTTCAACCGCCGCATCGAACACGCGCACGGAGGCTCGCCAGATGTCGGGGCCGGTGCCGTCACCTTCGATGAATGGAATCATTGGGTTGTCAGGTACCTTCAGTGTGCCACTGTCGATTGAGATCCGGGCTCCCCCCTCCGGTGGGGTGATAGTCGCCTTAGACATACTCCGCATTCTCCTTCACGCTTGGGATTTTGTGCCGCAACAGGCGCCGCTCTAGCTACCGGGGTGTCAAAAGGCCGCCATTATCGTGACTTTGGCGGCAGCGAACAACAAGCAAGATTTTTGGGTCGATACTCAGACTGCGCGCCTATTGGGTGTGGTAGCCGAGTTGGACATAGACTTCGCGCTGCCGGCCTGGAAAATACCGATGGTTGCCGAACGCAAAATCTGCGCGATCAGCATACAGCTTGTCGGTCAGGTTATTGACCCGCACTCCAAGCCACCATCTCGGGGTCGGGGTGACCATGACCCGCAGGTTCCAAAGGTCATGGCCTTCATACTTTGCGGTGTTGGCGGCATCGAGGAAATACGAGTCCATGTGCAGCCATTCCAGTTCCGCTAGAACGAGGCGTTGTTCATAGCCGATCCGGGCGCTAGCCATAACCTGTGGCGCTGTATCGACTTCGTTGCCCGACACGATGGTTTCGCGGCGCGCAGCGTCGCGATTAAACTCGTAGGTGTGCTTTGCATAATTGCCGACGGCGTTTACGTAGATTGATTTCCACGGCCGCCACCTGAATTGTGCCTCGAGGCCGTAGTGATCGCTTTTACCATCGCTGACGTTGAAACCGTTGGAGTCTCGCAAAATATAGTCTTGCTTTTCCATCGCGAATGCGACGATTTCCAGATGAAGTGTCGACGATGAATACCGGTAACCAACTTCGAGCGAGTCGATCGTTTCCGAATCGATGTCGGCAACGTTCTGACGGGACTGTAGCCGGTAGACCTCCGTCGCTTGGGGTGGCCGAAAACCGCGGACAAGATTTCCGAACATTACCGAGTTGGCATCGATGCGGTAGAGCAAGCCGGCGTTCGGTGCCGCATTAAAAAAATCGTCGGATCTACTCTCGGGCCGGTTATGCAGGCACCCGGCGGCGCCGCAGCCGGTGCCGTCCGCACGGGTGCGGCCGGCTACCATGTTATTGTCGTAGTCGTAGTACAGATATTCGAGGCGCAGGCCGAGTTGTAATTCCCACGACTCCGCGAACGGCAGGTCGAGTTGTGTATAGGGCGCTACGACAGCGCCGAGCACGCCATAGTCGTAGTGTTTACCGGCAGGCCGGGTCGGTCCAAAGTTCGACGTGACATCGGAGGCTTCCTGGGTTTCCTTCAGGAAAGCATCGGCAATCTCCAGATCGACTCCTGCGGTTAGCGTTGAGTCGTTCCAAATTGGGCGGCGCGCTGTGATCATTGTACCTATGCTGACCTGGCCGTTTTCCTCCAGCGATTTGTCTGGCACGAAGTGCATGCGGAATTTCATGTCCGAGCGGCGCAGAAAAGCCCGGTAGTCCATCGACCACCCGGCGAGTGTCGAGTTCGGCATCCAACGTGCATACAAGCGCTGGCTGTCGGCTTTGCGGAACGCTTCAGGGTTCTGGTTAGTCGTTCGCAGTGCCGGGTCCTTGTAGGCGTTCTCGCCTTGGATTAGGTAACCTGCGGTTTCTTGGTCCAGCCAGAATCCGCTGAAACCCACTTTAAATTCTCCCCAGTCGTACCGGCGGGTGCCGCGGAAAAACCCCTTGATCTGGTCATAACCCGATGCATCCCGGAACCCGTCGTCGGTGTTAGCCATCAGGCCCAGCGACAAGCCTTTGTCGGAGTTACCACTGTCCCAGGCGATTTTGCCTCGCCAATAGTTGTTCGGACCGCTCTCAAGGCTAGTATTGATTCGCGGTGCGGATTCAGGTTCCGGCATCAACACGTTGACGGCACCGTGTAAACCGTTGCCGCCGTACATGGCGTTGGTCGGGCCGCGGATCACCTCGATGGTTTGCGCTTGTTCCGAGTCGAGTTCGAACAACTGGTTGACGTTGCAGAAGCCGGCCGGCCGGGTCGGAATGCCGTCCTCGAGGATCAGAAACGCGCCACAGGATCCGGGGCCGGTTAGCACGGGAGATCGAATCGCCGTCAGGTGTTCCTGGCCGCTGCCGCGGCTGATCCAGACCGCCGGAAGCTTAACGGCAATCTCGTGAGGGTGTGCCGCATTGGTGATCCGCAGCTGCTCTTCGTTGATACGGGCAATGTTGCCGACCAAGTCCAGCGCTTGCCGTGGCCCCCGGTTAGCGGTGACGACTATTTCTTCACTGAACGAGTCTACCCCAGCGTTTTGAGCAGCAGAGAGGAGCGGCGTGATCGTAACCGTAATCGCAAGCAGAGCACGGCGCCTGTTGCAGCGTCGAACCGGTATCATACGCGCTCCACTGGTTCAAAGATCAGCGTCGGCCGGTCGGTATCACGAGAGTACAGGTGCCGTTCGTTCATGTCCGCCATTGCCCGGTCGCGCTCGGCAACGGTCTTATACCAGTGATGCTTTTCCCAATCCGGATCGACCAGGCGCAGGAATGGATCGGCGGGGTTGACAGTGACCCGTATGCCGTACCGGGGTTTATCGCCGGTAACCGGGTCAATCAGGTTGTGTGGGGCAGAGATGTCCATGTTCGTTGCTGGCTGAACGTTGTCAGGCGCTGGTGCTTCGATTTTTCTGGCCAATTTTGGCGCAGCAACGCAAGTATACGGTCCCACAGTTGGGTTGGGCATATGCAACCGTGCAGATGCGCACACTGCGCACAGCTGCCCAGCGGCTATTCCGGGCGCAGGGTTCGCAGGCCAGACTCTGTTTACAAGAGATTTTTACCGTCCATGATCACAACTATCCGTGATCTAGTCGCGGCGCGCTGCTAGCGACCTTAGTTGAAACTGGTGGCAATTAATCACTGTCACAATTCGTCTGCACTCTGGCGGCGAAAGCAACCTCTATCAGTTCGATAATTTTTGCTTCTAAGCTTTTGCAGCCTCCATGGCTAGTGCGCCGGTTTTCTGTACCAGCGCTTCTAACTGTCGTTGAACCGCCGGAAAATCTTCGATACGCGTATCCTTGGGAATTTGATACGGTTCACCAATTGCGATCACGATGCGGGTGAACGGCATAGGAATGATAAATTGATCCCAGGTGTGCCAGTTTGTGAAACGTTTTGCTCCATACGCGATTGGCACAATCGATGCTCCGGTCATGCGTGATATCAACAGTGCCCCCGGCTTGAACTCATGCAGTGGGCCTTTCGGTCCGTCTGCGGTGATGACTATTGAATACCGGTCGTGAACCATAAGCTGATGCATTTCGCGCATCGACTGGCCGCCCGAGCGGGTCGATGAACCGCGCAGCACGCGGACATTCCAGTGCCGCACGACAGCCGCCGGGACTTCGCCCGTCAGCGAGGGGCTGATCAGGAACGCAAGCCGATCACCGGCCTTCGACCTTCGTAGCAGGTAGTTGCCGCAGAAAAGATGCATTTGATGCCAATAGGCGATGATGGTTGGCGAACCTGAAGATCGCAATCCATTCAGGTGTTCGCTGCCAATCACGCGGTGCACCGGGCAACTCCACCAGAACAAGCGCATGACACCTCGGAGCAGCAACGTCAGCAGACTGTACCAAACCTTTCTACCCCAACTGAGGTGCCGCACGGACTTTTCGGTGCGTCTGCTAGTCCAGGATTCGTTGGCCCTGCGGCCAGGCGCATAGCGTCCGTCCGCGGCCTCCACGCTGGTTGTGGGGTTGACCTTCCCATTTGGCGATTCCGCCGTTTCGTTACGCTTGTATTCCATAGGCTTGCGGGCAACCGGTTGGTTGTGGAAAATGTCGCGCCGGGCGAGTCTAATAGTATAGTTCCTTCGCAAGGATGGCACGTGGATCGACTGTTGCTAAAGCTTGCCCGCACTCGAAGCCAGCGAGGGCAGAACGAGCCATATGACACGCCTTAACTCCGGCGCAGGCCCTACGGCCTGCACCACGGGGGGGCAGCCGCCACCCGGCCCGACTGATCCAATTACGCTAAATACGGATGCGAGTTCGCTGGTTGCACTGACTGCGCTTATAGAAGAGTACGGGGATTTCTTCTGCTTTCATTCCAAGGATCGCCACGATCAAAGCTATTTTTTGAATCGTCCCGATCTACTCCAACATGTCCTTCTGTCAAATCATCAAAATTACACCAAGGGAGTGGGATTCGAGCGTGTCAGAATGCTGCTGGGCAACGGGATTATCGTCAGCGACGGCGAAACCTGGCGGCGCCAAAGAACGCTGATTCAACCTGGCTTTAGCCGGTCAAGCATCATGAAGCTCGCGGAGCGCATCAAGGCCCGCACCCTGTGCCTGCGGGACGACTGGATTGAGCTGGCTAGCGGTGATGCGATCGATATCACTGCCGCGACGAGCCACTATGCGTTAGACGTTATCCTGCGCTCTATATTCAGTTCTGACCTCGATGATATGCGTGACAAGGACGGCACGCCGCTTTTCGCGTTTCTAGCTGATGAGCGCACGCGAGATCTCGACACCGCTCTACGATTTCGGCAGCTCCGGCCACGCATAGAACAGTGTATTGACGAGCGCCTGAGTTCCGGTAAGCGTCCATCCGATTTTCTGTCGGCGATGATGGATGCCCGCGATAAACGCACCGGCGAAGGTATGACCAAGGCGGAACTGGTGGACGAAGTGACCACGTTGATCGTTGCCGGGCATGAAACTTCGGCGGGCACGCTCAATTGGGCTTGGTATCTTATGTCTTGCCACCCGCAGGTGGAGGAAAGATTGCTTGATGAGCTCAGGCGGTTGCCGCCAGATGAGGAACTGACCTGCGACGACATAAATAACCTAGACTATACCCGCTGGTTTTTGCAGGAAACGCTGCGTTTGTATCCCCCGGTATGGCTGTTTACGCGCCGTGCAATCGGCGCAGACCGATTTGGTGACACAGAAATCCAGGCTGGTTCGCACATTTTTATTTCTCCGTACCTGCTGCATCGTCGGGAGTCTTTCTGGGCCCGGCCCGAAGCCTTTGAACCGGAGCGCTTCGACCCGACCCGCGCCGGTGAAGAGGTCAAGCATGCGTATATCCCGTTTTCTTGGGGCGCCAGGCGTTGTATCGGCGAGTACTTTTCGATGGTTGAGATGCAGTTTCATATGGCGGTCATGGCCCGCCATTTTCGCCTTCAGCCGATGCCCAATCAGACCGTCGAGATCGAACCGGCCATCAACCTGCGTATGCGAAAGAATCTGCAGATGTCGATTCGGATTCGCAATTCCGTTGCAAGATGATGAGGCAATTCGAAACCCTCGTTGACGTTATCACCGGGCAAGAGTCGAAATCAGGCCACATCGAATACATTGATGGACAGCACGAACGTCGGCGAATCTCATTCACCGAGCTTTACCGTGCCGCGCTTGGCGTGCTGTGGAATTTTCAGCAGCGGGGGCTGACTCCGGGTGATCACCTGATCCTGTTTACGCCTGATAATCAACAGTTCATCGATGGCTTCTGGGCCTGCGTCCTAGGCGGTATCGTGCCCGTGCCGGTGGCCGTCGGCATTAGCGATGCGCACCGGCATAAATTGATGCAAATCGTCGCGCGACTCGGACGGCCATTTTTATATACGACCGGACCGCAAGTCGCGCGCCTGGAAAAATTCGCCGCATCAGAAGGGCTGAGTGTCGCCAGCACCGTGATCAACGAGCGAATCTTTACCGCCGAGCACGTCGCCGACATTTCGCAGCCTGGGCAGGTTCACCGGTCGGCCCCTGGAGACACAGCGCTGATTCAGTTTTCGTCCGGTTCCACCAGCGAGCCCAAGGGCATCGTGCTCAGCCACGCTAATCTGCTGGCCAACATTCGGGCCATCATCGAGCGCTCGAGACTCACGCCGCATGACCGGGGGCTATCGTGGATGCCACTGACCCACGACATGGGGCTGATCGGGCAGCACTTGGCTCAGTCTGCCGCCGGCATCAGCCTAGCGATCATGCCGACGTCGTTGTTCAGCCGGCGCCCCCTGTTGTGGCTTAAGGAGGCCAGCAACCGTCGCGCGACCTTGTTGAGTTCTCCGAATTTCGGCTACAAGCATTTTCTGAAAGTTTTTGACGGCAAGGGACTCGAGGGTGTGGACCTGTCCGCGGTCCGCATCATCTGGAACGGCGCGGAACCGATTTCCAGCGCCTTATGCACGCGATTCCTCGATGCAATGGAGCCATTCGGTTTGTCCCGAGCCACGATGCAGCCGGTCTACGGGCTGGCCGAGGGAAGTGTCGCGGTCACGATGCCAAAACCGGACCGCAAATACGGCGTGTTGAGCGTTAAACGGCTATCACTCGCGGTCGGACGGCAGGCCCAAATGGAAGTCCCGGGCAGCGCGGACGCCGTTGACATCGTTGGTGTCGGCCAGCCGATTGACGATTGCCGTTTGCGAATCGCGGATGACAATGATGCCGCAGTACCGGACGGCATCGTTGGCCGGATCCAGATTTGCGGCGGCAATGTGACCGATGGCTACCACGATCCGGACGGCAGGTTGGAGCAGCCGTATACGCCGGATGGATGGTTGAAGACCGGGGATCTCGGTTTTATCGATAACGGCGAGCTATACGTTACCGGTCGGGAAAAGGAGATTATCTTCATCAACGGCGAGAATTACTATCCGCACGATCTCGAGTTCATTGCCGAGCATCATGCCGGTGTTGAGTTGGGCAAGGTGGTGGTTGCAGGTGCCCGGGTGACAGGCCGGGATGAAGACGAGGTCATTGTTTTCCTGCTGCACCGCGGCCCACTGGGGGATTTTCTGCCGCTGGCTAATCAAGTGAAGCGCAGCATCGCAGAACGGGCTGCGGTCGATGTGGGACGTATTGTTCCGCTGCGGACGATTCCCAAGACGACCAGCGGCAAGCTGCAGCGGCGCCAGCTTGCACATCGTTATGAAGCGGGCGAATTCGACGCCACCTTGGTGTCGCTTGACCGCCTGGCGCAAGCCAGCGCCACCACCCGTAACGAGCGTATTTCAGAACTCGAGCACGACATATTCAAAATTTGTGCGGCAGTCATCGCCGACCGTGACGTCGGTGCCGACGATGATTTCTTTGAGCTAGGTATTACGTCGTTAGCTCTAGCGCAGATTTACGAGCGGATAGATGAAAAGTATCCTGGTTGTCTCGACATGGAAGATCTGTTCGAGCGGTCATCTATCCGTGCAATCGCGGCGCACCTGGAAGCTTCGCTTGAAAAAGAATCCGCGGTGCAGCAAGCGAGTTGATCGCCACTACGAGTCGGCCCCATCGTGGGTGAAAGTTCTGATCTTGTTGCCGGTGAGCAAAGCCCCTGCCGGCATTAGCCGACAGGGTTAAAAATCCACTTCCGATAACGCGACGTTTTTCTAGAAGCGAAAGCTCGCCCGCACGCCCCAGCGCCGAGGGTTGGGCAGGTTGGCGATCGTTGCCAACGGGTAGTTTGTAGCGGCCAGGGTTGGGATCGCCGACGCCGGTATAAAGGGGGGGCTGAGGGTCAACTGGCAGAAAGCGACACAGGCCCCGACACGAATCTTCGCATTGGCAGTGTCGGCCTGTTGGTAGGCCGACTGGACGGTATCGTCATCAAACAGATTGTCGGCATAGAATATGACATCCCAACGATCCGTCGTGATCCCGAGCCGCAAGTCCGAAATCCAGTATTGGCCGACCACTACGGAATTATTGGCATTGATGAAGCGCTCGCCCTGGTAGCGGGCATTGGTTGCAATGAACCAGTCCATACCGGTATCCGCCAACGGAGCGGTATAGGACACGGCGCCGACGAAGGCATTGTCAGGCACACCAGCGACTTCATTTCCGGCAAGATCAATTACACAGGTCGCCACCCCGCCCCAAGCAGTTGCTGCGCAACCGCCCAGTGCAATTTCGGTGGCATCGGTCGACAGCTGCGTGAACTTGTTGTACTCACTATCCAGGTGGGTGTATTCAGCCGATATATTCCAATGTTCGTTTGGGTGCCAATGAATCCCCAGTTCGATACCGTTAACATCGATTCCGGCTTCGCCGGCAATGGAATCGACCAGAATATTCGCGTCATCGGTCAGGTCTGCCGGGTCGCCGAAGTCAAGGCTAAGATTCTGAGTGACGATCTGCCTGTTACCGATCTTCTGCATGAAGATGGCCACATTCAAATGCAGAGTGTCATTCATGGTGGCAACGTTTCCACCTAACTCAACGGAGGTGATTCTTTCCAAATTGAATGCGGTTTCGTTAGGGCTGCCGTTGTGGTCCGGGTCAATGCCGTAACCAACGCTTCTAAGCGGGGTTGCCGCCAAGCCTCCTGGTGTTCTGCCTTGAGAAAAAGACCAGTACATCGAGCTACTGTCCGTTGGTGACCACACCAGGCTGGCAGCCGGCGCCCAATAGTCATCAGTTGTTCTGAATGTCACTTGCTCGGTTGCTATCACCGCATAGGTCGCTGGATCGCTAAAGTCAACATCTGCACAATCGCCAACCGCACAAATATCCGTCACGTCGGGCCCGGTCAGCCACGCATCCTGCTGGCCGGCACCGACCAGCGTATTTGGACCGGTCAACGTCACCTCTTCGTCGATATAGCGTAAGCCCAGCGTCACCAGAACATCCTCAGCCAAATCCCATTGCAGCGACCCGAACGCGGACCAATGATCAGTCTCTCGCTCCGTGGTGTTGATCGGTTTTGCAGCATGCAAGCTCGACAACAGCGGCTGGACCGCTGTGCCAGTAGTTCCAGGGCATGCGTCCAAGAAAGGTGAAAGAATACAGAGGCTGCCGCGGGCGGTGGCGTAATGATTTTGATCGCTCTGGTCCACCTCCTCGTTCCAATACAGGCCGCCGAGCGTGAATTGCACCGGACCATCGAATGCAGATGTGAAGCTCAGCTCCTGGCTGATCTGCTCGGCCGAGGTATCCGTATCGAGAATCTGTGCGTTCTGACTCAGGTCGATACCGTCACCCGGTGATGCCTGAGACGCAAATTTATCGCGATCATTGAATATACGGGTGTCCGCATCCGTGTATCCGCTTCGTGACGTGATGGTGCCCGGGCCGACATCCCAATCGAGCAGCAAAGACGCTCGTATCACCTCGAGCTCGCCACCCATAAAATCATCACCGCCGGCATTGGGACTCAAACGGACTTGCAGGTCGTTGCCGCCCGGCATTGTTCCCGCGAGCACTGAAGCTGGCGAATCGCAAAACGCGTCTCCGGAGCCGGCGGCTGCATCGAAAGCGGGCTCGCAGCGTACCACGTTGCCCAGGGACTGAGCAGGAGCAACCACCGATGTGTTCGGGGAAACATAGGCTTGGGCGCGCTGATCGAGCTCTTCCTCTGAATAGGCGACTCGGGCTCTGAGAGAGAAGCTCTCGGTTGCTTGCCATTTCAAGGTTCCGCCGAGCCCCCAGATGTCCCCACCGCCAACTTCATTGTCGGTGATGCGATTGTCGAAGAAACCGTCGCCGGTTTGATAAGCGCCATTCAGACCAAAGCCGAGACCGTTCGTCACCGGTCCGCTCAGGCTGGCTTTCACCAGGGTGCGACCAAATTCGCCCGCCCCAACACTGACATTCCCCCCGAATTCATCGCCCGGGTCTTTAGTGGTGATCAGCACAGCGCCGGCTGACGCATTGCGCCCGTACATGGCGCTGTGCGGGCCCTTTTTAACTTCCACCGACTCAACGTCAAAAAAGTAGGGGTTTGACAGCATGGAACCGTATGGCGAAGCAAGGCCTTGACTCGATATATCGATGCCATCCACATACACGCCGACGTTTTCCTGAAATCGCGTCGGTACCAGCCCGCGCACGGTCAGGCGGTTTGAGCCGTTGGTAGACCCCAGATCGGAAATCAGACTGGGCGAGTAATCCGCCAGATTCGTGATGTCGAGGACCGGCAACTGGTCAATTTTTTCCGGTGATATGGTGGTTGCCTGTTCGGCAAATCCAACCGTTGATATCGTAAACACACCAGTTATTGCAAAGGCGGCCGCGGTGACGAACCAAGGCCCCTTGTCTGGATTTCGCATTGAATTTC
>JAYZJE010000060.1:0-5395 GCA_036164895.1 Pseudomonadota bacterium | reverse complement strand
GCCGACAAAAATCGAACCTAGCCCGGTTATTTTAAGCGCCTCGGCGCGATTCGATTGCCGGTTGCTTGGGATCCGGTTGTGCCTGGCCGCGGACCAGCGCTTCCAAATACTCCGGCGTGATGAGGTGACAATAGGTCTGGCCGCGCAGCACGTTGGGCATGATATAGAAACGCCAGTCATCCCAATCGACCTGCAGACTTTGCGTGTTGATGTGCAAATTGCCTTCGTTGTCTGCAAATGCCAGCGGGAACGGGGATAAGTACATGCGCCCCGTCGTATGCGGTTCATCGGGTTCGATGACGTAGCCGCGAACGGTTGTCGCCAGTTCCGGGGCCTCGGCCTCGAGTTTTGCCACGATATTAGCGTGGACCATGACTGTGATCTCCCGGCAATAGAGTTGCTCGCCGGCGGCAGCTTTACCGTATTCCGCTCTGATGTGATCGGCCGACTTGACCTTACAAGAAACCATCTTGGGCCGGCCCTGTTTATCCAGCGTGACGACTTGCGAGATGGTTAATGGCCGCGGCGTCGGTTTGGACCGTCGAAACGCAGCCATATCCGCATAGACCGTCAGTTCACTGGGTACGGTCGTTTCGGCTAGGATTTCCTGCACCGCTGTGCAGAACGTATCGGTGGTGGTGTCCGGTAGCGTTGCTGCGGAAGCCATCCCAGCGCAAACGATTAGCATGAGAGCAGCCAGTATTGAGATCGTATGGTGGTGCATATTCATAAGGTCTGGGCAGGTGCTTAGGATGTCATTGGAACGCCGGCACCACCCGTTCGCCGATCATCTTCAATCCGTCCATCGGATCATCGAACAAACGGATCGATAGCTCGGTCAGACCACCGTCAGCAAATACCTTATAGCGTTCGATTTCCCGATCGATGTCGCCCAGGTCACCGGCTGAGGCCATGCCGGCGATCAGCCGGTTGATCAGGTTGGCGGGAATGCTGTCGATCTTGCCGCTGCGGTTTCTGAAGGCGATGCGCAGATCCTCCCAGTTGTCCAGGATCAACTGCAATTCATCGTCGTCATGGCAAAACGGCCGGATGTCTTTTTTGATTTGACCGATGAGCGCACCGCGCCAGATCAATTCCCGCCGGGCTTCATGCATCGAGTCTTCGAGATTTTTCTTGATATGCCAGGCCCAGAAATTGCCGATCCGGAAATCATCGGCTGGCTTTTCGCGCTTTGCGAGTCCTGCACGCACCAGTTTCATTGCCTCGGGCATCATTTCCGGGGTGTAGTCACTGAACTGGATACCATCGGCTATTCGTGCTCCCAGGCGAATCGTTTGCGGCCAACTCGAACAGGTGTATAACAGTGGGCCGCCGCATTGGGCCCATTGCATCCCGAACGGTCGGCGGATCACAAACACGCCGCCGTCATAACCCATGCTGAACTCACCGGAGCGCCCGATTTCCAGCACTTCGATGCATTCGCGCATGGCCCGTACCCGCCGATCCGGCTCGCTGACCCGCTTGACCGGGTCCTGATACGGCCAGACGGGAGCATCGTTGGATAAGCGCCAGCCCATGGCACCGAGCAGTCCGCCCCCGCCGCTCACCGCGATCATTGCACGGCCATTGGAGATTTCGTTCAGCGTCAGGATCGCGTTAGTCATTTTCAGCGGATGCATTTCCCAGGGGCTGACCGCCAACACACCAAGGTTCAATTTCGATGTGGCCGCTGCGGCCGGCGCTAGTGCGAGAAAGGCGTCGTAGTGAAAATGATAGTTGGACGACCACAGGGCCCGAACGCCATACCGTTCGGCCGCGACGGCCAGTTCTGCCATTTGCGCCGGCGAAACGTCCGGCTCAGTAATGATGTCTATGTCCATCGGTTGTATTCTAGTAAAAACCTAGGTCAGACCCACGTTTTCTGCCGATCCGTTCACCATCTGGAAAGCGAAGCAGGCCTGGCTCTTGATCAGCCTACGGTCGGTTGGTGCACTGGGGGCCCCTTCGGCACAGCAAAAGCCCAAAATTACAGATGCAACAACCGGTGCCCGAACCGCTGGCTAACTCGGGTTTCCGCAGTCAAATCCGCTAACCGAGGAGCACTAACATGGCCGAGAACATCAACCGCCGCGGCTTCATCCAATCCGGTTCAACCTTGGCCTTTGCGTCACTGCTCCCGGCCGAATTGTTGGCCTCGATTGAGGACATCCCGCTTAGTCCGTTTGGGTTTGCTACCACGGCTGACGAAGTAACCACAGGCATTGACCTGATTGGCAAGACGGTGTTGATAACCGGCTGTAATTCGGGGCTCGGTTACCAGTCAATGAAGACCATTGCTGCGCGCGGGGCGCATGTGCTTGGAGCGGCGCGGACGTTGGAAAAAGCGGCGAACGCCTGCGACAGCGTTAAAGGCCAGACGACGCCTATGGTCTGTGAGCTGGCTGATTTCGATTCAGTGGTTGCGTGTGCTGATGCCGTGCAGGCTTTGGGTATGCCGCTCGATGTGCTGATGTGCAATGCCGGCATCATGGGTTTGCCGAAACTAGAGCAAGTCAACGGGATCGAAAAGCAGTTCGTCGTCAACCACCTCGGGCATTTTATTCTGACGACACGCTTGTTGTCGCAGGTTGAGGCGGCCGCCGAGGGCCGGATCGTCATGGTCAGCAGTATCGGTTATCAAAACGCGCCGAAAGCTGGCATCGAATTCAACAACCTATCGGGTAATCGAAGCTACAAACCGTTCACCGCGTACGGGCAGACCAAGCTTGCCAATGCCTTGTTCGCATTCGAACTGGCGCGAATGTATGAAGGCACTTCGCTATCGGCTAACGCGATTCATCCGGGCTTGATCGCGACCAATCTCGCCCGTTACATCACCGGCAAGCCGCGCGATCCGAACGAGCCGCTGCGCAAAGGATTTAAGACTGTCGAGCAGGGTGCCGCAACCCAAGTGTATGTTGCAACCCACCCGAACCTCAAAGGCGTGAGCGGCTATTACTTCGAAGACTGCAAGCCGGTCGTGCCGACCGGCTTGCACATGAGCGATGAAATACTTGCCGCGCAGTTATGGGCAGTGTCGCAAGCGCTAACCGCACCGTACCTTAGTTAAAAAATTATCGTCGGAATGCGTGCGCACTGGTCGGGCCTAGATGCCGTCAGTCCGCCAGCTAGAAGCTGGGAGTAAGGTGGAGTCGGGGTTTCTGTTTGCCGACAGACGATCACTTATAATTGCGATAAGTTTAAAAACAAAGAGCCAACCAGCCCTGAATTTGGGGGGTGTCAATGGGAGCGCTAGCGATGGTACGCGGATTCTTGTTGCTGCTGGCCGCCACGCTGTTGGCGGGATGCGGGGGCACTAAACCGCTGGTCGATAAGCCAACTTACATGCGCACGATCGACGGCACGGTAACCTACCGTGAACGTATGTCGCTGAATTCGGGCGCCGTTGTGCAGGTGTGGCTGTTGGACGCAGAGTGGGTGGGAGCGCAGTCGAAAACCCTCGTCAGTTCGACGATTTCGAACCCGGGGCAGGTGCCCATTTCGTTCACACTAGATTACGATCCAGTCTGGATCCTCCCTGGCCACATTTACACGATGCGGGCCGAGATTCTCAATCGGGGCCGACTGTTGTTTGTGAGCGAGCGGCCGGTACCGGTGGAACCCGACGACAACGGCGACCGCGTCGAGTTGATGTTGATCCGCGCCAGCGGTCGGGGTTAGCGCAGGTCACGATCGGCTCAGTGCCGCAATGATTCGCTAGAATGGAACCCGGGTCTGACCCGGTTTTTTGTCAACAACACCAAGGTGGCCGTGATGAGCACCCATGAGAAAGACAATTTCCTCCAGATTTACGAGTGGGCCAATGACTGGCAGCAACTGCCTTGGGCTCACGACGAGCCAACTTTGTATTTGTCCGAGATCTCTAATCTGCGTGAGCGGGGCACGGCGCTTGATATCGGTTGCGGCTCGGGCATGGACTCGGTGTATTTGGCGAAGCAGGGCTGGGACGTGACCAGCCTGGATTTCGTGCCGCAGGCGCTGGAGTTCACTCAGCGGCGTGCTGAGGCGGCAGGCGTCAGCGTAACCCCGGTCGAGACGGACATCACCGAATGGGAGGTGCCGCAGCAGTTCGACCTGGTGCTCGATCATGGCTTGTTGCACAACATGGACCCGGTGCGCTTTGCGGCCTACCGTGAGCGGATCATTAAGGCCGTGGCGCCGGATGGAGATTTCGTGCTGCTGCACTGGCATCCGCTATACCCCGGCCAGCCGCAAGGCGAGACCGGTCCAACGCGCACCCCACGCGAGGACGTCGAGGCGTTTTTCAACCCGGAGTTTCAGGCACGTTATTTCGCTCGCGAAGATTACGCGGATATGAACGACAGCGTCGGCGGCGGGTTTACCAACGCCTATTATTGGTTCCGGCCCAATCCGGTCCATTTTCGGCCCATCGAACTGATCGACCAGGTCAAAGCCACGCTGACCCGCCACGACATCGATTACGAAGCGATCATCGCTGACGCCGGCGATGGGCTGGTCGTCGCAGATCTGCCGTCCAACCTGATGGCGCGCATCATTGGCCCGGGCCGGCTCAGCATCACGCCCAAAACCCCGCAACCAGACGAGGCTGCGATCATACTGAGGGACTGGGTTAAGCAAACCGGACAAGATTCAAACTACGTGGAGAATCTGCTGTATATCTTCGCTGACGCTGAGTTTGCCAACCTGTGTACGCTGAACCCGCGCTGCGACGTTTGCGAAGTACAGTTTTGCCGGCGCTTGCGTCGCCGCTGAGAGTTTTATATTTAGATCGTTAGGCGATTAGTGTTTAAACAAGGGGTGATGGTCAAAACAACCGTTCCGCCCCGGGGGGTAACGATGAAAACGATAGGTAAATTGCTGTTTGTACCGCTGAGTGTGTTGCTGCTGGTGTTAGCTGCCTGCGAGCAATCGGGCGAATTGGCTGCGGGCTGGTCTGCTGCTGATCTGGCGGTTGCGCTGGACAACCCCAGCCGGCCTGAGGCTGACAAAGAACGTGACGCGGGTCGCATGCCGGCCGAGGTGGTTACGTTTGTCGGCATCGAGCCGGGTATGAGGGTGCTGGATGTGTTGGCGTCTGGGGGTTGGTATACCGAAGTGTTGTCAGTCGCTGTAGGGTCGGATGGCGCGGTTTACACCCAGAATCCCCAGTCGTATCTGGAGAGCAGGGGTGGGGCCAATGGCAGGGCGCTGAACGAAAGATTGGCGAAAGATCACCTGACCAATGTCGTGCGCATGGATGTCGAACTCGGCGAACTCACCATAGAACCCGGTAGCGTCGATGCAGCAATCACCGCCCTCAACTTTCACGACACCTACAATTTTTCAGGGCCAGAAGCTGCCGCCGCTTTCATGCAAGCCATCTACGCTGTTCTAAAGCCTGGTGGTGCATTGG
>JAYZJE010000059.1:0-2722 GCA_036164895.1 Pseudomonadota bacterium | reverse complement strand
CGTATTCATCCGCAATGACCGGTATGCGCCGGCCCGTTAGCGGTAACTCCACCGTTTGACCGATCAACGAACGGTAACGTGAATCTTCGGGATGCACGGCCACAGCCGTATCACCGAGCATCGTTTCAGGCCGCGTCGTGGCGACTATGACAGAGCCGTCACCGCTTGTAAGCGGGTAACGAACATGCCACAGGTGACCTTGCTCTTCCTTTGCTAGCACTTCGAGATCTGATAGGGCCGTGTGCAGCACGGGATCCCAATTGACCAGACGCTTGCCACGAAAAATCAGTCCTTCGTCGTACAAGCGAACGAATACCTCGATGACCGCGCGCGATAGGTCTTCGTCCATGGTGAATCGTTCGCGACTCCAGTCGACAGAACTGCCCATGCGCCTGAGCTGCTGCGCGATCGTATCGCCCGATTGCTGTTTCCAGTCCCAGACTTTCTCTAGGAATGCTTCCCGACCAAGACTAAGGCGATCTTGGCCGGCAGCTTCGATCTGCCGTTCAACGACCATTTGTGTGGCAATACCGGCATGGTCCGTGCCCGGTTGCCATAAGGTGTTGTAGCCGAGCATGCGGTGATATCGCGTCAGGGTATCCATGATCGTGTCCTGAAACGCGTGCCCCATGTGCAGCGTGCCGGTGACGTTCGGCGGCGGAATCATGATCGAGTATGGCTCGCCGTGTCCAGACGGCGCAAAATAACCAGCCTTCTCCCAACGAGCGTACCAGGCTGTCTCAATGGCGGCTGGCTTATAGGATTTTTCCATTAGGTCTCAGGTTTTCCGTTCGGTTGCAGCAGTATCACTGGAAAGTTGTACTATAAGAATGTCATCGATCATTATCGGTATTTCCCAGCGCGCCCTGCGCTGCGACCGCTTCGCCCAGTCCCTGAGCAAATTCTCCAACAGTCGTTCCATCAGGACGAGACTGTTCTTGGTCAGCTTCGACCGCAGCAGGTTGACCCACGCCTCACTGATACTGTTCAAACCTGGCACTGCTCCGGCATCGGTTTGCTTTGCGATGCTGTTCGCCCACAGCGGGATGTGTCCGTCGGCCACGGTCGTCATCCGATCTGGTGGGTTTTCATCTCGCAACCCTGATCACGGTAGAACCGAAAGCGTTGCCGGCCTGCTTCTCGGCAACCATCGCTGCGGTCGACGATCTCGGCCACGCGGCGGAAGGCAGCATAGAATGATGGCGTCTGTTTCGATAAGTTGATCAGCAGATCGCCTTCTCCGGTATTGTTGGTGTCATATCCAATTGTCACCGGTGCAGCTGGGAGGCGGCCGGGTTCGACGAGTTCATGCGGCACAAAGCTGCCACCGCGAAAGGTCCAAAGCAAATCGTTCAGACTTTGGGCATCAGCCTCTGTTCCGGTGTGGGCATAAATCCGATGAGAGAGAATGTAGGCTTTCTCTGCCAGACGGCAAGCGAAGCGTAACCGGGCACTTGGCTCGGTTGACTGCAGGACATAAAAGTCTACGTGGGTTGCTGCATTGGGCAACGCCAATTCCTCCAGTCGGCTCCGCCGATGCGCCGAAAATCGCGGTGTTCAGGTGACGGTGGTACGGGTCTACTGGTCCAGCAGGAATTCTACCAGCAACGGCACCGGCCGGCCGGTACTCCCTTTTTTTAACCCGGTACGCCAGGCGGTGCCAGCGATATCCAGATGGGCCCAATCGGTGTTGTCAACGAATCGGGACAAAAAGCATGCTGCGGTAATGGTTCCCGCATCGCGTCCGCCCACATTCGCTACATCGGCAAAGTTGCTCTTCAATTGAGCTTTGTATGCATCGTCGAGCGGTAACTGCCAGGCGGGGTCATCGGCAGCCGTCCCGGCATCGAGCAGTTTTTTTGCCAGCCGCGGGGAATTCGACAGCAAACCGGTTCGATGTTTACCGAGCGCAATCACGCAGGCGCCGGTGAGTGTAGCGACATCAATCATTGTGGCCGGCTTGAAACGTTGAGCGTAAGTCAATACATCGCATAGAACCAGCCTGCCTTCGGCATCGGTATTCAGCACTTCGATGGTCTGGCCCGACATCGACGTGATGATATCGCCTGGCTTGGTTGCTTTACCGCTGGGCAGGTTCTCTGCCGCGGGCATCAGCCCGATTAGGTTTATTTTGAGTTTGAGTTGAGTGACTGCCTTCATTACTCCGAGGACAGTTGCAGCACCACTCATGTCAAATTTCATTTCATCCATGGCGCCAGGCGGTTTGAGTGAGATGCCACCCGCATCGAAGGTAATGCCCTCGCCAATCAGCGCAGTGGGTGTCTTCTTTGCTGCTGCGCCACGGTAATGCAGAATGATGAGCTTTGCTGGTTCGTCAGTTCCTGCGGTAACGGACAGCAGGGCGTCCATCTTCAATTTTTGCATTTTCGCTTCGTTGAGCACCTCAACGGTGAGAGCCGGGTCATTTTTTGCAAGTTCACGCGCGCACTTGACCAGGTAAGACGGCGTGCATATGTTGGCGGGAAGGTTGCCCAGGTCACGGGTAAGATTTTGGCCGGCGCCGATTGCGTCGCCGTGAGATGCTCCGCGGCGCGCGCGCGCTGCAGCCTTGCGGGTACCTGCCGCGATGCTGAGGGTTTCGAGGCCGGGGGGTTCGACCTTCGGATTGGATTTCATCGCGGTGAATCGATACGCGGTTTCGTGCCAGATTTCCGCGGTTGCCCGCGCCAGCCGGTACGCATCTTTTCCGGCAACCCGTTCG
>JAYZJE010000058.1:0-4545 GCA_036164895.1 Pseudomonadota bacterium | reverse complement strand
TAGCCCACCCCAAAACGACGCGGCGGATAACCGGACAGAAAAGCAGCCTAAATCAATGGTGTCGTCAGCACCTGAAGACCAGCCTGAGTCCGGCAATGAAGCGGATCGCGCCCATAGCCAGACGCTGGAGCGGCCTACCGACGAAACATCAGGCAAGAGCTACACCGTTTGGTCTTCCGGGCCAAGCAACCAGAGCACAGACAGGGGTCCCGGGCGCGATGACTGACAAAGAACCCGTCGCGTTGAGCTAGCGCCGCTTGCGGCCCGGCTGCCGGGCCACCTGCTCGAGTTCCCTAAGCAAACCGCGCCCGGCTTCTTCCAGCAGGTCCAGCACCTGTTCGAACCCGGCTGGGCCACCGTAATACGGGTCTGGCACGTTACGGTTAAACGGCGGGCCGGCAAAGTCCATCAGCAAACTAATCTTTGCATGATATTCAGTCGGGCTCTGATCCCGCAGCGTCACGAGATTCAGTTCGTCCATGGCTAGGATGTAGTCATAGTGCTCGAAATCTTCATCACTTACAGTTCGGGCACGCAAATCCGAGATTTCAACACCCCGACGACCAGCAGCTTCCGTGGCACGCCTGTCCGGCGGCTGGCCGACATGCCAGTCACCTGTGCCCGCTGAATCGATTTCAATAAGAACATCTGTCGCGTGATCCTGTAACAATTTCCGAAACACCCCATGCGCGGTAGGTGAGCGGCAAATATTACCCATACAGACAAATAGGACTCTAATCACTTCGAGTAACCATACAGTCGCGTCAGCGTGCGTGTCCGTTCGATTCAACAGCCAAGATTTCCTTCACTCGCTTCAAGTCCGCTTCCGTATCGACGTCGGGACCGTGTTGTTCTGATGCCATTTCGCAGCGTATCTCCATACCCAACCATAACGCTCTAAGTTGCTCCAATCGCTCCAAACGTTCCAGTTCGCAGGGCTCTGAACGGGTCAAGCGCTCCAGCGCATTCGCCCGATAGGCATACAGACCGATGTGGCGCCGGGCAGTAGGCCAGCCATGGTTCTGACTGCTCTGGTCCAGGTAAGATGGGATGGCAGCGCGGCTGAAGTACAACGCCCGGCCGGCCTGATCACAGACAACCTTGACAATATTCGGGTCCCGATACTGCTCTGGGCCATCTAGATTGACATACAAGGTGGCAAGGTCCGCTGTGTCATGCTTCTGAAGCAGAGCGGTAACCTGCTGAATACTCGCCGGAGGTATCAACGGCGCGTCTCCCTGGACGTTGACGATCGGCACGTCGTCGGCCCACCCCCGTTCGCGGGCAACCTCTCCAACTCGATCAGTGCCGGACTGATGATCAGCGCTCGTTAGCATCGTATCCGCACCAAACCGGCTGGCCGCTGCGGCGACCCGTTCGTCATCGGTCGCGATTATGACAGCCTCGGCACCGCTGGCGACCGCCCGCTCGTGCACATGCTGCAAAAGCGGTTTGCCCGCGAGCGATTTGAGCACCTTACCCGGCAGACGGGTGGATCCATACCGGGCGGGGATGACAACTCGCATAGTAGCTCCACTCAAAACCTTACCTCCAACCGGATACCGCCGTACCGGCGGTGAGGATTTCTATCAGCCGTCCGTGTTAGCCAACCCGCAACCCCTGATTACCTGCGCAGTCAACATCGACTCAACATCCTTCGAAGCAATTTCGACATGAACCGGAACATACCACACGTCCTGATCGCACAACCCCACGTATTTTACCGCGTCTTTTTCAGTCATCAGCACCGGCCTCCGATCGCTCGCCTGCAGCTCTGCTAAGGAAACCCGTCCGTGATCGGGCACGGGTAATACTTGCGACACGATTCCGGCTGCCTCAAGCGTCTGCAGAAATCCGGCCGGGTTGCCAATCCCGGCAACCGCCCAGACCTGCCGCCCTGAGAACTCTGACAACGGCCGGTGGCGGCCGTCCAAATTCAAAGCTCCGTCGGCCACCAGCCTAAATCGGTGTCCCGCAATGGCGTCATTGCCCTGACCATTGATTAGTACGAGATCAACCTCACGCAGGCGCGCAGCGGGCTCGCGCAACGGCCCTGCTGGCAACATTCGGCCATTCCCTAGTCCGCGCGCACCATCGATGACGACAATCTCGAAGTCCCGCCACAACCCATAGTGCTGCAAGCCATCATCAGCCAAAATTATATCGGCGCCTTGTTCCACCAATATCTGCGCAGCGCGCGCCCGATTTCGTGCGACCCAAACGGGGCAAGCAGTCCTACGCGCAATGACAACAGGTTCATCGCCAACTTCGTCAGGGTCACTGGTTGCTGTCACCCCGACCGCATCACCCCGGCGATGCCCCCCGTAGCCGCGGCTAACAATTCCAGGCCGGTAACCAGCGCGCGTGAGGCAGTCGGCAAGCCAGATAACTACCGGCGTTTTGCCGGTTCCGCCGACTGTCAGGTTGCCGACAATGACGACCGGCACCGGCAGTCGAACTTGCTTGCGCAACCCGATGCGAAAAGCCAGTATGCGCAGCCAGACAGCGGCCTGGAACAACCAAGCCAATGGCTGTAGCAGCACTGCATAAAGCGAGTGACGGTACCAGAAGGCTTCGACCCACCGGCTCAGACTAGGCAGCATCGTCCCTGAACTGCAGGCTGTGCAACGCTGCGTATTGACCGCCTGCTGCCAGCAAGTCTGCGTGCGTCCCAGTTTCAACGATCCGACCCTCGTCCATAACTAGAACCCGATCGGCACTCTGAACCGTTGAAAGTCGGTGCGCAATAACAAATGTCGTCCGGCTGCTCATCAGATTTTGCAAGGCCGCCTGAATGTGACGTTCTGACTCCGTGTCCAGAGCCGAGGTAGCTTCATCCAGAATAAGGATCGGAGCGTCCTTGAGTAATGCACGGGCTATTGAAATACGTTGACGCTGCCCGCCCGAAAGCAATACGCCACGATCACCGACGATGGTATCCAAACCGTCTGGTAGATCGCTGAGGAATTCTTCAACATGAGACGCTCGCACCGCCTGCTCAATTCGCTCACGCGGAATCCCACTCAAACCACCGTAGGCAATGTTATTGGCGATTGTATCGTTGAACAGTGTCACTTCCTGGCTGACCAGGCTTATCTGCTGGCGCAATCCATGCAGAGAATACTCCTGAATCGGCAAATCGTCGATCAGTATCAGTCCCGAAACGGGTTCATAAAACCTGGGCAGCAATCCAACTAAAGTGGATTTTCCGCTACCCGATCGACCCACTATCGCCAGCGACTGCCCGGCTGGCACACTTAGATTGATATTGTGCAGCACAGCCCCCTTCTCAACTGCATAGGTAAAATTAACGTCCCGGTAATCCACATTCCCCTTGATTTTTGCGGGCAATATCTTGCCGGTGTCACGCTCGCTGCCATGGTCAAGCACCTCGAATATGCTTTCCCCAGCGGCCACCCCTCGCTGGAGTCCAACATTAAGATTTGTCAGGCGTTTCATCGGTGCCATCAGTAACACCATTGCGGCAAGGAATCCTGTAACCTGGTCTATCTGAATTGGCAGTTGATTGATGAAAAACACCACACCCGCCACACCGATGGCGGTAAGAAAAACCGTGACAGCATCACCAGCTGCCTTCGTCGTAACCAATCGCATGTTCATTCGACGGTTCAATTCGTTAGCTGTTTTAAATCTTCGGGCTTCATAACCCTGGCCATTAAAGATTTTGACAACCTTGTGCCCTTGCAATACCTCATCGGCAATCTGGGTAACACTGCCCATTGATAACTGGATTCTCAAACTGTGTCGCCTAAAAAGCCCACTTAAAAAACGGATTAACAAGGCAATTGGTGGGGCTACCAATAAAACCAACAGTGATAAAATCGGACTCTGGAAAACCATGAATACAATCAAACCGATAATCGTCAGGCTATCGCGTACAAGCACCAGAAACGTCGTCGATGCGGCCTCGGCAATCTGCTCTACATTGAATGTTAGCCGCGACAGTAAGTCACCCGTAGCGCCACGATCGAAATAACTAGCCGGCAGCGAAAGATACTTTTCGAAAACCTGGCCACGCAGATGCATGATCGTCTGCCGGGCAATCCACGTCATACTGTAGGTCGACAAAAACCCTGTGACCCCACGCAGGACAAATAGCAGAATGACGCCAGCTGGCAACCAACGCGCAATGAATTGCTCACCGGGCGTTATGTCTTTGTCAGCCGACACGACGCCCGTCAACAACTTGATTAGATACGCAAAACCAGTGTCGCAGGCAGCGTATACGATCATCGCGAACCCAGCGCCCACAAACACCGGCCAAAATTGGAAACTGGTACGCAACAGACGCCGGTAAACGGCAGCCGTACTGACCTTTTCGGTAGGTTGGGACATTTAGTTTGCTACGTCGTCAGAACTTACATTCGCAATCTTGATTTCCATGCGGCAAGCCTACCGACGATCTCCGTCACGGTACCACAGCCTGGTGGCTTGCCTGTGTATCACCAATGATTGCGACCTTCGGCCCCTCTTAGGCATCCTACTTTTACGAATTAGCACTGCCAGTATTTTCGGACGATTGCC
>JAYZJE010000057.1:0-2508 GCA_036164895.1 Pseudomonadota bacterium | reverse complement strand
AGATCGTTAATATCAGCCGACCGGATGAATCCGCGACTGAGGTTGCTAACATCGTTGGCCCGAATTGCGAGACGGGCGATCGGCTGGGTAGTGACCGTTTGCTGCCGTTGACCCGTGAAGGCGATGTGCTGGTGATCGCCAATACTGGTGCCTATGGTTACGTCATGAGTTCACACTACAACCTCAGAAACCCGGCCGAAGAGTTCATGATTTGATCACTAGCAGTTGGGCTGGGCGGGTAAACGGTTAATCTGTCCCAGTAATTTTGGGTTGCAGCGGGTGATGCAAGCAAGGCGTTCTGATTGTGGTGTGCGTCAACGATGCCGGGACTCAAGTTCGGCAACTACGTCTGCGAGCTGCAGATCACGGCTCTGCAGCAGCACCAGAAGGTGGTAGAGCAGATCGGCGGCTTCCGCAACGACCCGGTGAGCGTCCGATTGTAGGCCGGCGATAACCAGTTCGACAGCTTCTTCGCCGAGTTTCTGGGCAATGTGCGCTTGGCCTTTTTGGTGCAGCGTTGCCGTGTAGCTTTCGCGGGGGTCAGCCGCGGCGCGCTGCCGGAGGATCTGCTCAAGTTCAGATAGAAAATTCAAATTGCCATTCGTCATAATCGCACCTCGATACCTCGCTCCCGCAGATAGGCCTTCAGTTCTCCGATTTCGATCATTGCCTTGTGAAACACGCTGGCGGCCAATGCACCGTCGACTCGCGCAAGGTTCAGCACGTCGGCAAAATGTTCCATTGCACCGGCGCCGCCGGAGGCTATCAATGGAACGCTGCAAGCCTGTCGCACCAGCTTTAATTGCTCTACGTCATACCCTTGGCGCACGCCGTCCTGGTTCATGCAGTTCAGGACGATCTCTCCGGCCCCGCGTTCTTGAACTTCGTGAACCCATTGGAGGGTCTCGCGGCCAGTCTGTTGCGTCTTGTCCGGATCACCGGTGAATTGATATACGCGGTAGCCGCTGCTTTCTTGGTGGCTGTCTACGCCGATGACTACGCATTGCGAGCCAAAACGCCGGGCTAGTTCATCGATCAGGTGGGGGTTGACTAGTGCCGGTGTATTGACCGAGATTTTGTCGGCGCCGTAATTCAGGATTTCTTCAGCTTCAGCGACGCTGCGGATTCCACCTGCGACAGAGAATGGGATATCGAGAATTTTCGTGACTTGGTTGATCCAGCCACGATCTACCGATCGGCCATCAGGACTAGCCGTGATGTCGTAAAACACCAACTCATCCGCGCCTTCATCGACGTACCGCTGGGCTAGACTGAGGGCATCACCAACAATTTCGTGGTTTCGGAACTGCACGCCCTTGACCACTTGCCCGTCGCGCACATCGAGACAGGGGATTATCCGTTTTGCAAGAATCGCTTGATCTCCTCAAGTTGTAACCGGCCATCCAGCAGCGCTTTACCAGTGACAACTGCCGAAGTAGCAGTCTTTGCTAATGCAATTAGGTCGTCGAAACCGCTGACCCCACCGGAAGCAATGAACCGGGCGTGGGGATAACGATCGGTGCAGCTTGCATAGAGTTCAATGTTAGGTCCTGTCAGCGTGCCATCCTTGTTAATGTCCGTGCAGAGAAAATCCAATGCACCCGTCTCGGTGTAGAAGTCCATTAGTTTCCACAATGTTTGATCGCTGTTTTTCGTCCACCCGTGGGTCCGGACGATCGGATCGCCATCTGCGTTTAATTTCACATCAAAAGCCGGAATGATGCGCTCGGCGCCGAGTTCGTTGATCCAGCCGACTACGGTTTGCGGGTTGGTCACAGCTGCTGAGCCGATCACAACCCGATTGGCGCCAGAGTCCAGGAGTCTCCGCGCTTGCCGCAGATCGCGAATGCCACCGCCGATTTGTACGGCCAGGCCGAGCTCGCTGGTCAGTTTTGAGATCAGGCCCAGATTTGCCGGTTCGCCGGTGCGCGCGCCGTCCAGGTCGACGACATGTAGTCGCTGCATACCGGCATCCTGATAGCGCTGAGCCAGATGGATCGGGTCTTGGTCGTAGACCGTGACTTGGTTGAAATCACCCTGGTACAGGCGGACGCAGCGCCCTCCGAGCAGGTCTATGGCGGGGATAACCTCCACGACGTTTACGTTCTCCTCAGATCGGGTGCTCAGCCGCAGGTCAAAAAATTATTCAGCAGCACTGCGCCACTTGCGCCCGAGCGTTCTGGGTGAAACTGTGTGGCCAAGAAGTTGTCCTGTTTGATGACTGCTGAAAAATTCCAGCCGTATGTTGCACTTGCTACAGTTGCTGCGCTGACGTCGAGCGCATAGCTGTGTAAGAAATAGAAATACGTTCCATCCGGAATGCCGTTCAGCAGGCCGACCGCGCTGTCGCCGTGTGTCCGGGTGACCCGGTTCCAGCCCATGTGGGGTACCGGCCGATTGGCGACTGGCTCAAACTGACGTGCGGTACCTTTTAGAACCCCAAGGCATTCAGCGTTGTTTTCATCCGAGGCCTCGAACAACAACTGCATGCCGAGACAGATGCCCAGT
>JAYZJE010000056.1:0-3834 GCA_036164895.1 Pseudomonadota bacterium | reverse complement strand
GCAAGGCTGATTGACGAGCATATGCCCACTTATGGGTCGCACCTGGTACCTCTAGAAGATGCCGAAGGCTGCATCTTGCGCCAAACCGTAACTGCGGAACGCGAACAGCCCCCCTACGATCGCGTCACGATGGACGGAATCGCAATCGATTCGGCGGCACTGGCACAGGGGCTGCGTGAGTTCAAACTGACTGGCAATCAGGCGGCCGGAGAGGCGGCGATGCGTTTACCCACGACCGGCGCCTGCATTGAAATCATGACCGGAGCAGTGCTGCCAATTGGTGCCGATACAGTCATTCCGGTCGAACGCATCAAGCTCAAGGCCGACCGAGTAACACTTGAGGCAGGCTACGAAGCCACGCCGGGACAATTTGTTCACACTCGCGGGTCAGACCACGCCAAGGGCCTGCCGCTGCTGGAACCCGGTGTGCGGATTCGTGCACCGGAAATGGCTATCCTGACGGTGGCCGGCAGTGCAACGGTCGAAGTCGCCGAGTGGCCAAAACTCGCCGTCATTTCGACCGGGGATGAATTAGTCGAACTGGGCCAGCCGCTAGAGACTTACCAGATACGTTCATCCAATGATCGGGCTATCCAGGCCGCGTTCCGCGCGCGGGGCTGCCACGATTGCATTCGCGTCCATTTACCGGATGAGCCTCAGCGCCTACTGCAGAGCATCGGTGATTTACACGAACAAATGGACGTGCTGATACTCAGTGGCGGGGTCTCAATGGGGAAATACGACTACGTACCCGGGGTTCTTGAGAAACTCGGCGTGCAACTGGTGTTTCACAAGGTGTTGCAACGCCCCGGGCGGCCGATGTGGTTCGGTGTTAGCCAGATGGGCAAGCCGGTTTTCGCGCTGCCGGGAAATCCCGTGTCGACGCTGGTTTGCGCTGTCCGCTATGCGCTGCCGGCCCTGCTAAAAGGCATGGCAATCCGAGGCAAATCTAGCGAATACGTGGTGCTAGGCGATGCCGTTGAATTTGAACCGGACCTGACCTGGTTTTTACCGGTCAAGCTCGTCAGCGACGTGGGCAAACCCGCGCGTGCCTTGCCAAGACCAACCAATACCTCGGGTGATTTTATCAGCCTTGGTGACAGCAGCGGCTTCGTGGAACTCCCGCGCGGACAAGATCGTTACGAGGCAGGATTAAACGTGCCTTTCTACCGCTGGTGAAATAGTATTCGGGGCCGATTTTTGAATCGCGGAGACTTTTATGCGAACTATGATGATTCTTATGCTGGCGGTGTTCGGAATTGCCGGGTGCGCCCAGCCGGCAACGGATTGTACAAATGTGGCTGCATGGATGGACTTGAGCCTCCAGACGCGGGACACGCCGCCGCCGGACGGCTCCAAAGACGCAGAATACACTGAAGCCGTCACTGCCCGCTCGGAGATAAAGAAGCGTCTGAACGAACACGAGCTGCAGTTTGCCACGTCGCTCGTAAAGCAATTCGCCAACGCCGATACGACAAACTATGCAGTGCTGTATGCGCTGTGCCGCAAGTGGGAGACGGGTAACTACTGAACCACCCGATTGATGCTGTTAGGTGATTGTGACTAAAATAATTGGTTCCTCGGCAGGCTCGGACCCCGCCAGGGTATAGACTGTCCGGTTACAGGTTCCTGGAATACGCCTGCAATGAAGCGCATCCCACAAATCAAATCCGTGATGACGACGTTTCCATTCTCCGTCAAGGCAGAAGCATCGGTCAGCGAAGCGCTGGAATTCATGCAAGAACACCAAATTCGCCATCTGCCGGTAACGGACGATGACAAGGTCGTCGGACTAGTATCCGACCGCAACATCAAACTGATGCTTGGATCCGATTCTGCCTACCCCGACGCCGATGGGCTTAAAGTCAGAGACGCAATGGCGCCTGATCCTTACACCGTCGAATTGGATGAGCCGCTCGACATCGTGCTGGCCTATATGGCTAGGCAGCACATCGGATCGGTCGTCGTAATGCGCCATGGCCGGCTTGCGGGCATGTTCACGACTTCGGATGCGTGCCAAGCTTTTGCTGAGTTTTTACGCGATCAGTTCCGTCGCTCTGGAGGTGGCGCGGCTGCCTGAGTCAGGCTTGAGGTTATCGCGAATGTGAGACAATAAGATACTTAGATTTCCTATTATCTCTCTGCAAACTCACAAAATTTCATGAATAACGGCGTAACAGAACCCAAATTCAGACCGCTGACCATTGCGATCATGACGGTGTCCGACAGCCGTAACGAAGATACGGACACGTCCGGTCAGCTGCTGATCGAACGCTTAGAATCCGCTGGTCACCGGCTTGGTGACCGACGAATTGAACCGGACGATACATATAGGATTCGAGCTGCCGTATCGGCGTGGATTGCAGTCCCGGATATCAACGCAATCATAACGACCGGTGGCACCGGCGTAACCGGACGCGATGGCACACCGGAAGCTGTACAACCGCTACTGGACAAAACCATCGACGGTTTTGGTGAAATGTTTCGAGCACTTTCCTACGAGGACATCGGCACCTCTACGCTGCAGTCGCGATGCCTCGCCGGCGTCGCCAACGGCACGTATATATTCTGCTTGCCGGGATCTACCGGCGCTTGCGCAACGGGCTGGGACAAACTTATCAGCGAACAGTTGGATATCCGCACCCGGCCGTGCAACCTGGCGGAATTGCTGCCACGTTTGCAGGAAGGATAGCGCAGATATACATTGACAAGTTGTTACACGCGTGATCGAAGAAGCCGCGATCAATTGTCCCTGCTGTGGCGAAGCCATCACCCTCCTGCTGGATTTGTCAGTCGACGAGCAAAATTACATTGAGGACTGCGAAGTCTGCTGCCTACCGATGCAAGTCATGTGTACTGCAATGGCGGGGGAACTGCAGAATCTCAGCGTAGATCGCACCAATCGCTAATGACTCCTAGACCGGCTCGCACAACCTGGTGGTGGAACGCGGGTATACCTACGAACCCATCGTGCACTGAGGGCTTGCGGCCCCGCGCTCGGGCGGGTTGTATTGATTATAAGCAGGAACAGTAACTCCATTGTGGAGAGCCTCTTGCCCTTATAATATTAGGCAAAGGCAATAACATTAGGCACAATTTACAGCTTATTGGCGATAAGTCACTGATTTTTAAGTCGCGCCCGTAGCTCAGTTGGATAGAGTGGCTGGCTACGAACCAGCAGGTCGGGAGTTCGAATCTCTCCGGGCGCGCCAATTTCAAGGGGCTCAGCGGCGCGCGTTTTATGTAAGCAGTCACTGTGGTTGTAGTGAGTAGCAAGATCACAAAATCCAGCAACTTCTTCATGGGGATGATCCTGTGTGCGACGAAAGGGAGGGACACGCAAAACGCATTGGTAGATTCATGTATTTCGGAAGAGGTTTTGTTTCCAATCAGCACAATAAAATTTCGTGACTGCATGACCAGCAGCCAAGTGGTGCCCTCCTTCGTATCCATTAGATCGGAAGTTGCTCCAGCAACTAGGTTTTAAACGAGCAATGAATTAAAATGGCTTTAATATCGCTCAACTGCGATGCGATCGACGGGTCCGCAGAGGAAGGACGAAGGGTATTGCAATCCGTAAATGTCCCTATAACAGACGTTACTGATTTTTTTAAGCCAACAGGCACAGAATTCTAGGAGCGGCACCATGTACATCAACTTTTGGTATCCCATCTGTACCAGCGAAGAATTGAAAGCAACCGAACCGTTGTCGGTCCAGGTACTAGGACTGCCGTTCGTTGCGTTTCGTGATACCGAAGGTGTGCCCCACGTGCTCGCTAACACCTGCGTGCACCGCGGTGGCTCATTGAGCAAAGGTTGGGTTAAGGACGGTTG
>JAYZJE010000055.1:0-6746 GCA_036164895.1 Pseudomonadota bacterium | reverse complement strand
GACTCAATCCTGGATCCCTTCGTCGAACGTGTCCAGAAAATCGATCTCAAGGCACCGACGATTCCATTTCTGTCAAACGTTTCCGGGAGGTGGATCACCGCTGACGAGGCAACTGACCCCTATTATTGGGCCAAGCAGATGCGCGAGGCCGTGCGATTTTCCGACTGCATAAACGCCTTGGCCAAAGGATCGGATAAAATCTTTCTTGAGGTCGGTCCAGGCAAGACACTAACCACGCTGTCGAGACGACAAGCCGGAAAAAGTGGCCAGCATTTGTTCCTCTCCTCGCTCAGGAACCCACAGGAAAACACCTCGGACGTTGCTTTTGCATTGAATACCCTTGGGCGGCTATGGCTCTCCGGAATCCAACCGGACTGGCCCGCCTTTCATGCGGCCAGTCAGCCCCGCCGCTTGCCGCTGCCAACATACCCGTTCCAGCGGCAAAGATTCTGGATTGACCCGCCTGCCACACCTCAAATCTTGACAGCGGGTCAATCACGGCCTGGGAAATTATCCGATATCGGTGAATGGTTTTATTCCCCTTCCTGGACGCGCTGCCCCTGGATTAGCAGGAGCGCGGATGGTGCTAACAATGGCAGCGGCCGCGCCTGGTTAGTGTTTACCGACGGCAGCGAATTTAGCGCCCGCCTTGTCGAGCGCATTAAGGCCCAGGGATATGATCCCTCTGTCGTCAAACTGGGCAAACGCTATCATAGAGACGGAGACAGAGGTTTTACGATCGATCCGCGGTCACCTCGGGACTACTTCCTCTTGACAGAGGATTTACACCGCGCCGGTACCGTGCCGGAAACTATCCTGCATCTTTGGTGTCATTCACCTTCGATCACCGACGCGGCTTCAGCCCCAACAATCGATACTTGGCAATCGCTGGGGTTTTACAGTCTTGTTTATCTGAGCCAGGCGCTCGACAAAATTAGCGTAACCAAACCGATCAAGATATCGGTGGTTACCAGCCAAGCTCAGGAAGTGTTGACTGGCGATACCCTGATTCCAGCAAAAGCCATGGTGCATGGGCCTTGTGTCGTAATTCCTCAGGAGTTAACCAACGTTGCCTGCCAAAGTGTTGATGTCGCTGCTGCCGAAGTTGGCAATTGGAACACACAAAAATTGGACGCGTTGCTTGCCGACGTTGCAACGGAATCATCCGGCAATGTAGTCGCATATCGTGGCAACCACCGATGGACGCGAACCTACAGTCCACTTCCACTCGCGCCAACAAATGCAAAGCCGACTTTATTGCGGCAAAGAGGAATCTATCTAATCACAGGTGGACTTGGTGGCGTCGGTCTCCTTCTCGCCGAATATTTAGCACGCACGGTCCAAGCTAAATTAGTGCTCACGGGCCGCTCCGAGGTTCCCCCACGTTCGCAATGGAGCGAATGGCTCGCGAGCCCCGATTACGACGAAAGAATCACGGAGAAACTCAAGGCAATTTCCGCGCTTGAAGAAATGGGCGCCGAGGTTTTTGTTGCCAGCGCCGACGTTGCGGATCCGCAAGCTATGCGGAGGGTAATCCATGACACGCAGTTACGATTCGGTAAGATCAACGGCTTTATTCACGCGGCAGGCATTGTGAATGGTCCAACCGACGGTGCCATCCTTGATCTTGATAAAGAAAATTGTGCACAGATCTTTTGCCCTAAAGTTGAAGGGTTGTTGAATCTCGCGTCGCTGGCGCAGGAAGCGGACCTTGATTTCTGCTTTTTAACGTCGTCCCTGTCCAGTGTACTGGGAGGGCTGGGATTTAGCGCATATGCGGCTGCCAACGTTTTCATGAACGCCTTTGCATACACCCAAAATCAAACGCAGTCGGTTCCGTGGCTTAGTGTGAACTGGGATGCGTGGTTGACCGAACAGGACAGCGATATACCACTGCGAGTGGCTGGCATGTCATCGCAAGAGGGCTTGGAGACCTTCGACCGCATTCTTTCGCTTGGTCAAGCTGGGCAGACCGTCGTATCTATCAGTCCCCTGGAGGCGAGGATCGACCAGTGGGTCAAGATGGATCGTTCTCGGGATCGGCCGTTGAAGCAGGAAAGCCAGATATTTAGCCAAACGCACGGTGATCAAGAGCAGCTAACCACCGAGAATGCTGCAGGAAACCAGGCGACACAAATCATTACGGAAGTTTGGAAGGAACTTCTTGGCCTCAAGACTGTAGGAATTCACGATGATTTTTTTGAGCTCGGTGGCGACTCCCTGCTCGGCATGGAAATCGTTGCCCGAATCAAGCGAGCAGGCATCCCGCTCACCCCCAAGCATATAATTGAACACCCAACGATTGCGCAGTTGGCTACTGTAGCGTCGGCTCCAGAAACAGAAGTCGCAGAACAGGGCGAGGTCGCGGGACCGGTACACATTACTCCGGCAATGCATCGATTCCTCTATGAGCGAGGTTCGCCATACGTGCATCGCTGGAATCTCGCGACCTTACTGGAAACCAAACAGCGGATAGACTTACCTTACCTAGAGCTTGCTGCAAAGCATTTGCTTAATCATCACGACGCGCTCCGTCTTCGTCTTTCTGAGTCTGAAGGTATTTGGCAGGCAAATAATCTGGGTTTCGGAAACAACTCCTTCGTTTCGATGGTTGATATCTCCGACCTTAGCGCAGAGGAGCAGAAAAAAGCTATTGAAGCGCACTCCGAAAACGTTCAAGCGAGCTTTAATTTGACCTACGGCCCCATGCTGAATCTTACACTGTTCGATCTGGGTATCGAGCAGGCGCAAAAATTATTCTTCGCCGCTCATCATTTTATTTTGGAAGGGCTATCGTGGACTGTTTTCTGGCACGATTTGGAAACCTCCTATTTGCAGCTTAGCAGCGGACAAGAAATCTTTTTCCCGGCCAAAACGTACTCATTCAAGGAATGGTCGCAGGCCTTGCGAGAATATGCACGATCGGCGGAACTGCGTGAGGAATTAAGCTACTGGCTTGATCTACCTTGGTCGGCGGTCCGATGTCTGCCAACTGACTTTCCCGAGACTCGCAAACACAATACCAATAATTCAGCGCAGGAAGTATGCGCTACCTTCACGGAAGCGGAAACTGATTCCCTGTTGTATGGGTCCAAAAAATCCGATCCCGAGGTGATTCTAGCAACGGCCTTGGCCCAATCTTTGGCAGACTGGACCGGCAGTGAAACAGTACTTTTTGATCAATATCGCCACGGTAGAGATGCGCTGCCAGCTGGTATCGATACCTCACACACCACTGGATTCTTCATATCCCACAACCCGCTGGTAATCGATCTGAGTGAGGCCCACTCGCCCGAGGTACGCTTGGCTACAGTGCAAAAGCAGTTCCAAGCCGTGCCAAACAAAGGATATGGCTACGATCTCTTACGTTGTTTGAGCGGCGACCCGGGAATAAGCGACAAACTCAATTCAATTCCGCGCTCGGAAGTTCTTTTCAATTATCGCGGCCGCTTAACTGACATCTTTGCCGACAGCACCTTGTTCACGCTCTCATCAGAATTGAGCGGCTCCGTCGACGATCCGCGAGGCATATCAATCACCGCTACGCACGACCCACACGGAATTCGGTATTATCCGATCTCCATTTCAGCAGATATTGTTAACAGACGTTTGATAGTTAAGTTCGTCTATAGCAAAAATCTGCACAGCCTGAGTACTGTCATCGAATTACGCGATGCTTTCTCTGAGTCCTTGCGGACAATGAGTGGCTGCCATGAAAAGCAACCTGTTCGATTGATAAGGACGGTCGTAAAATAATGAAACCGTGCGGCCAGTCGTTTTGGCGCATCTCAGTTACGGCCGAATTATATATTCGTCAAGTTGATCGATAAGCCGGGATGGTTTGATTTTTCTACTCCTCCAGAGACTTCCAGTATTCGGGCCATTTTCCGTCAACGAGATCGAATACCTCTGGGCAACTTTCCATAAGCAGTTCGCGCGAAACCGCGGGCCATTCCTTCGGCCCGCCTTCGTCGGGCAGTTGTTTAGTCGCGTCGATGATAATTCTACTGGTCACACGCGGATGAATCGCACTCGGCTCCAGGGCGCTGCTATGGGCGTGGGGAATAATTAACGTGGCGGGTTCGGGCTGCCAGCGCGACCCCACAGCGTGAAGCACCTGCGAGGTGTCGAGAACGTCGACGTCTTTGTCGACGATGATCGTTACCTTAGCCATGATGTTGGACGCAGCGATCTGCTGACCTGCGGCCAGGCCATCGCCCACGAACCGCTTATCGATGCTTGCTACTACCAGGCCCGGCGCTTCGCCAAGGCCATGGATCGCAACCAGGTTGCGGATCGATCGCTTGTAGGCCAGATACAGCCAGGCATCTAGGGCCGCGGTATGAAACCCCCGCAAGACTCCGGTGTGGTTGTTAAAAAACCAAGGGGCTTCGCGGTGGGTAATGGCCTCGACATTCATGAAAAAGTTGGCTTCTCTCTTTTTGCCAAGGTAACCGAACATTTCTGCATGCGGCCCTTCTTCTTCGGTCTCGGTCACGGGTACCTCGCCCTCAATGATCATCTCGGCATTGGCGGGAACCAAAATGTCGCTGGTTTCGCATTTGACCAACTCCACCGGCTTGCCCTTGAACGCACCCGCTAACTCGTATTCGTCTTCTCCCAGCCGGCTAATCATGGAACAGCTCATGGCCCAGGTAATCGGGTCAGTGCCGAGTACCACCGCCCCTTTGACCGAACGTTCGCCACGGTTTCTAGCCGCCATCAGAAAGCGCCAGCCATGCTTGCCGGGTTCTGGATTCAGTGCGATCCGGGTCGCACTTTTGACCTGGCAGCGGTAGGTACCCACGTTTCGGCCCAGCTCCGGATCCTGGAATATCACCGCGCCAGCATTGATAAAGCGCCCGCCGTCGGCGGGATTGCACTTCATCCACGGGTACTTCAAAACATCGACATCGCCGCCGGTGATTCGCACTTCCTTGCACGGCACATCGTCGGCATCGATTCGGACCGGCTTGACGGACTTCCAGTTGCCGTTGCGATCAGCAAATCCCACGAGCCTATTTACCGCTGCGCGGTACATCTCGCGCTTGTCTTCGGTGACGTGTTCGACGCCGTAACCCATCGCCTCGGTATCCCAGCGGCCATAGATATTGGCCATGACCGGGCCTTCTATCCACTGACCATCGATCTTCATTCGCTCGACCAGAAAGCCCGGCGCGCCATTGAAGCCAAACTTGTCCACCAAACGATAGGCAAAGCCGGTCGCTTCGTACCGATCCTGGTCCATCTCTTTGATTCGGAGCAATCGGCCGGTCGCCTCCAGTGCGTTAACGTATTCACGCATGGAGTCATATGGACCGGTTAGCTGAATGTCCTGCCGATCGCGTTGTGTAGCTGTCAACATATTGCGCCTCCGGTCCTCAGAATTTCACGGTTGGGGGCAGCGAGTAAAGCGACCATGCTTCATACGGGGTAACCGACGTCGTGAAAGGGTCCGAAAAGAACCGATCTTGCAGCCAGTTTTTGCGCATTGCGTCCTGCGCCGCGAGATCCTGCTCTGTATAGGGGTCTTTCATGCGCCCTTCCACAACCGTCAGGTACGCCTCGAGCATTGTTTCATACGCTTCTGTCATGAAGCTGAAGTTGCCTTCGGTCACACTCATCAACGGCGCTCCGTAAAAGCTTCCGCCCACCATGGTGGTTTTGCGCCGGAAACGGTTGTCGGTGGACATTGGGTCGTCCTCGTCGTGACCTTCACGGCTCAACCGTCGGTGTGGTGTGGGATCGACACCATATTTCTCATAGACATGATCCATCGCCTGTTTCATGTAGGCGAGGTCCTCCTCTCGATGGGCGGTTTGCAACACATCTAGAAACCCGGCAATGGTCGCCGTGTCGTCCGGGAAAAACTGGATAACAATCGCCGCATGCAGCATACCAACCAAGGGGGATTTGGGATGGGCGTCCAATAAATAGTAACGGCTCCACAGATTTTCCCTTTGAAAAGACCGGGTGGGTTTTTTGGTGATGTTGAGCGTACGCCCACCTTTTTCAATTACCTTTCCCCGAGCAACCTTGATGTCGTAGTCGGAGTATTCGGTGCTCATAGTCTTGGTCTCAAACTCGAGGTCACCATTCAACTTCCCGATTCGGTTAAAATACAGTGCGTCTATACGCTCCAAGAATGCCGAAAAACGGTTTGCGAATGCCAACTGTTCTTCCGACAGGGCGCCGAGACTATCGGCCGCCTGCGATTGAATAATTCCCGGAAAAACGCCTAGGCCTATTATCAGCACTGCAGCAAATACGATTATTGTGGCCGATCGATGACTACTCATATTCAGTCCTCCGCAGCCGTCGTTTTGTTCTGGCGGCTCTTGTTCTGATGGCAACGTCCTTTGGTTCTTATCCAGCCATGTTCCCGAAGATTACAGCTTGAGTGCGGCAAATGCTCACCCTAGCAACTGTGCAGCCGCGGAATTTGGGTGGATTTGCTTCGTTTTTACCGCAATTTCCTACCAATTCAAAGCCTTACATGGTACGTAACGGGGTGGGTTCCATTATATATCCAAATAAAAAGAACCCGCACAGAAGCAAGATCGGTAAGAGCGAACAGCTTGAGTTTCCCAGTTAGGACGGTACCTTCGAACCTGGACGGAGTACCAGCTTCCCTTCCCCTACAGTGGATATTCGAGGTTACGAAAATCGGCGTTTTCCGCAGGCGCTTCAATTTAAAAGTTAATCCAGCCATCTTACCCACTGGGTTTTGGCAGGAGCATGAATTA
>JAYZJE010000054.1:0-6328 GCA_036164895.1 Pseudomonadota bacterium | reverse complement strand
AGGGCAAGTCCACGCCCGCTTTGAACAGTCTGCCCATGATAGCCCAGAAGCCATTTCGCAATTGAGCATAGTACTGCTGTTTTTCAAGCGAGCACACGCCCGGCATGGAACCGAGGATTAGAACGGTTGCGTCAACTTGAGCAACCGGTGAAAACCCTGAAACTTCAATCATAGCGAGCGAGAATCTAGCTTAGCCTAGTGTAATTGCAACGTTCACCTTGGTATTCAACAGAACTTTTTACAAATTGGAGCGGGTGATGGGAATCGAACCCACGTCATCAGCTTGGGAAGCTGAGGTTCTACCATTGAACCACACCCGCACAAATCTAGCGTTTTTAACGATTCTATAGTTGGTTGCGAAACAGTTCTATTCCTAGGTGGTAGAGGAATGGTATCGAATGCTGTTTCTCCGACCTCCAAAACTGGATCTGCTACAAACCAATGTTTAAAGAGGTGCTAGCTACAGTCCCGCAATATTTTAGAAAGACATAGGCGCTGCTCTGTTCAGTGCAATTTTGCAGCTTGCTGCAGCACATAAGCACGGGTTGCCAGCGCATCGTCTGCACTCAGCGCCCCGGCGAATGAACGCATACCCCGAGCAGAACGGCTGCCGCCAATTACGATCGCTTCCCAGTCCATAAATGTCTGAGAGTTCGCATAACGCAAATCAGGAATCACGCCACCTGAAGAAACGCCGAGGCCGTGACACATATAGCAATACTGTTCGTAAGCCTTTTTCCCGCGGCTAATGAGTTCCTTGTCTTCGATTACCGACCGCAATTCATCCGTAATGCTCACCTGCCTCACCAGTTTTCTTTCAGGTGGCAGTATTGCGGTTCCTCTGAGCTTGAACGCAAGCAAGCGATTTTCGTTGATCACACCATTCCAGCGACTACCCGTTGGTCCGCCAACCAGTCCGGCGCCGCCACCACGCCCCGCCATCACCGCCACATATTGCTCTCCATCCACTGCATAGGTGACTGGACCAGCCATGATGGTTGTGCCCACCTCGAAGTTCCACAGCTTTGCCCCTGTGTCAGCGGCAAACGCAACAAACTCGCCACTCCCCAAACCCTGAAAAACCAGGTTACCAATCGTGACGAGTGTGCCACCGGGTAGGTCTGCGTGCTCAACCCGCCAGCGCTCTGTTTGTGTCTTTGGATCCCAAGCCAACAATCGCGTACCGAAACGCAGTTTCTGTCGATTACCCTGTGGGTTGAGTGCACGGTAATCAGCAACTCCTTCTTCGATGCCTTTATTCTGAAAACTAGGCTTATAGGCATATGCCTCATCATGGTTATAATAACCCGGTACGCTCAGAGCGGGGATATATGCCAGCTGTGTGCGCGGACTGTAACTCATCGGATACCAGCTGTGTCCGCCCGACGGCCCCGGTACGATCATGCGACCTTTATTCTTGTAGCGTGCGAAAGGATATTCCACTGGCCGCCCGGTTGCCATGTCTATATGACTGGCCCAGTTCTGTTCAATGTATTGTTGTGCCGAAAGCAATTCGCCCGTAGCGCGATCTAGTACGTAGAAGAAACCGTTTTTTGGTGCCTGAATTAATACCTTGCGCGGCTGGCCCTCAAATTCAATGTCAGCAAGGATTATTGATTCCACTGCTGAGAAATTCCATGACTCTCCCGGTGTCGTCTGGTAATGCCATACATACTCTCCGTTGTCTGGGTTGACTGCCAAGATGGATGACAAAAACAGGTTGTCGCCACCGCCAGGGCTGCGCAATTCGCGACTCCATGGTGTACCGTTACCAACACCGAAGTACAGCAGGTTTAGTTCGGGGTCGAAGGCCATCGAGTTCCAGACCGTGCCACCTCCGCCGGTCTTGTGCCATTCGTCACCCGTCCACGTCTTTACCGCTCTCTCGAGCACCGCACTTTCCTGTGGTTGTGAAGGGTCACCGGGCACCGTGTAAAAACGCCAGTCGAGCTCGCCACTGCTGGCATCATAGGCAGACACGTAACCACGCACGCCATAGTCGGCGCCGGAATTCCCGATAATCACCCGGCCTTTTACAACCCGTGGCGCACCGGTAATGGTGTATGGCCTGCTGCGATCGATGGTTAACACCGACCAGAGCAACTCACCGTTTGTGGCATCGAGCGCGAACAAGCGACCATCAAGTGTGGCGGCGATAACCTTACCATCCCAAACTGCCAGCCCACGACTAACCGCATCGTGAACAGCGTACTCAGCCACCCAGACCCTCGAGGTCTCCGGATTATGTTGCCATAGCAACCCTCCCGATCGGGCATCGACGGCATAAACAATATTCCAAGCACCACTTACATAGATAACACCATCAACAACGATGGGCGTGGCTTCTTGACCCCGGTCGGTACCTAGATCCAGGTACCAGGCCAGACCCAGTTCGCTGACATTGTCAGCATTGATAGCAGTGAGCGGACTGAATCGCTGCTCATCATAGGTACGGCCGTGTGCGAGCCAGTTCTGTGGCTCTCTGTCTGCGTTGATGACACGCTGTGCATCCACAGCAGCAACCCCTACGGGTTTATTGTGGTCAGCCAGACAGCTGGTCAGGATTAACGCTGTCACGGACAGTAATGCGGTGCAGTTTTTCATGTATCGACTATACAATGAACTGACACCAGCTAATGAATCGGAGAGTTATGGTTGTCATATAAAAGGATAGCAATCATAAAACCTAACCCATGGAAAAACCCCAGCTCAAAACTCCGTAATGCATTTATCATTTAAATTGACTTAAAAGATGCTGATAAATAATTTAGCTGCAATTTGATTTCGTTTTTTGTCGCAACCTTATGGAAATATCCGTTACAGTGAATTTTCCTCAATTCAGTTTAGTTTGCAGCGACGGCTATTTGCAAAAGATGCCCGATCCGACAGTACAACTCATAGTGTTCAGTAATGACCGGACCATTGAACAAAGAAAACAGCTTTCGGGCAACGAATAATCAAGGCAGATCACAGGGCTTAACCATGATTCGCAGCTTCGTGCGGCGCCGGGGCAGAATGACTGCAGCGCAGCGGCGTGCCCTGACCGAACTTTGGCCTAGGTATGGCGTCGAGTATTCGCCCGCTCCACTCGATCTCGCAGCCTTATTCGGCCGCGAGGCTCCGCGCATCCTCGAAATCGGCTTTGGCAACGGTGAAGCGCTGGTCGAGCAAGCGCGGCAAAATCCTAATCTGGATTACCTGGGAATTGAAGTCCACGAACCGGGCATTGGGCATTGCTTGCTCGAGGTAAATCGGCAGAAAATTGCAAACCTGCGCCTGATCCAATACGACGCAGTACCTGTTATCCGGGACCAAATTCCCAAGGCCAGCCTGCGATCGATCAACCTGTTCTTCCCTGACCCTTGGCCGAAGAAGCGACACCACAAGCGGCGGCTGGTCCAGCCGGAATTTGTAGCTTTGGTGGCAGCCTCACTAGCACCAAGCGGCCGCTTTCACACGGTCACCGACTGGCCCGATTACGCCGAGCAAATAGCATCAATGGTCAAAAACAATTCAAAGATGGTCGCGGTTTCAATGCCTCACCCCCAGCGAACGAGGACGCGATTTGAAACTAGGGCGGCGAAGCTAGGGCACAATGTTCACGAGCAGGTATACCAGCGCATACCCGATATACCTTACGGCAGGTAAAAACTATCAAGGCTAAATGATCTGTCGATCCAGGAACTTTGAACACCGGGATTAGACATATCACCGGTGCTGCAGATGCTTCACTTCCTGTGGCTCATCGGCTCGATAGGTCATCATGCCGCGTCACAATTAATGCCAATAGAATGGCCGGCAGGCCCATGGCCGAAGCATAGAGAAAAAAGCTGAACCAGTCGACAGCTTGAACGACTTGCCCTGAGAAACCGGCGATGATTTTGCCGGGCAACGTCATCACCGACGAGAACAGCGCGTACTGGGTCGCCGTGTATGCCACATTGGTCAGGCCAGACAAGTATGCGATAAATACTGTGCCGGTAAAACCTGCGGCAAGATTATCGGCACCTATGGTTACAAACAACAACCATACTGCCTTTCCGTAAGCTGCTAACCCAGCGAAAAACAGGTTAGTGACTGCGAGCAGTACAGCGCCGAACACCAGTGGACTGCCGACCCCATAACGAGCTACAGCAACTCCCCCGATTGCCGCGCCGGCTATCGTTACCGCAAATCCAAACACTTTGGTTACTGTGGCAATTTCTGCCAATGAGAACCCGATGTCGATATAAAACGGATTGGCCATGACGCCGAGCACCATGTCACTGATGCGGTAAACGCCGATAAATGCCAGCAATACGAGAGCCCAGCGCCCGTTGCGGCTGAAGAATTCGACGAAGGGTCCAATCACTGCGTCAGCAAACCACGCAGATAATGGCTGCGACTGTGCGAGTGGGCCACCGCCGCTGGATATGCTGCCGGATGATTCCGGTTCGTTGATTAACAATGCGGTTATGATCCCGACACTCATGAGTAGCGCCATCGCCTGATAGGCCATCTGCCATGACGCGAACTGCGCTATATAAAGGGCACCCGCGCCGGCGACGAGCAAGGCTATGCGGTAACCGAGCTGATAACTGGCTGCCATTGCGCCCTGCACTTTCAACTCAACCGCCTCGATGCGGTAGGCATCCACGACGACATCCTGGGTTGCAGACGCGAATGCCACCAGCACCGCAAGCCACGCGAATCCGCCAAGATCCACGGCCGGTTCGCTGTAGGCCAGACCCATTAGCGCCAGGCCAACTCCGACCTGTGCCAGCAACATCCAGCTGCGGCGACGGCCGAGCCAACGGCTCAACAACGGCACCCGCATACGGTCGATCACAGGCGCCCAGACGAATTTGACCGAGTACATGATGCCCACCCAAGCAAACATGCCGATCTCGGCCATATTCGCACCATCGACGAAAAGCCGCGCTGTCAATGTCCCGGCAACAAGCATGAATGGGAGTCCGGACGAAAACCCGAGAAATAACATCGCCAACACTCGTGGATGGCGATAAACGCGCAGGGTCGCCCCCCACTGCTGGCCACCTTCGGGCTTAATCAAGTTCATAGTCTATGATCAACGGAGCGTGATCCGAAAACCGTTTGCGTTTGTAAATGGACGCGCTTTGTACGCGATTTTTCAGCATCGAAGATACGACCTGGTAATCGATACGCCACCCCACATTCTTCTCCCAGGACCTGCCGCGATTTGACCACCATGTGTATTGCTCAGGCTCGGAATTGACTTCGCGGAACGCATCCGCGAATCCGCGATCGTCAAATAACTCTGTCATCCAGGCACGTTCTTCGGGTAGAAACCCCGAATTCTTCTGATTTGAACGCCAATTTTTCAGATCGATCTGCTTGTGCGCGATATTCCAGTCACCACACAAAATATAAATTCGACCGTTGCTGCGAATCCGATCAAGGTAGTCACCAAATTCATCGAGGAAGCGGAATTTCGCCTGCTGTCGGATGTCGCTAGACGACCCCGATGGCAGATAGATAGACACAACACTTAAATCACCAAATCGTGCCTCAATGTAACGCCCTTCAGAATCGAACTCTGCTGATCCGAAGCCGCGGATAATTTCATCGGGCTCGCGGCGACAATACAAGGCAACACCGCTGTAGCCTTTTTTTTCCGCATCCTCGTAGAAACTGTGGTAGCGGCGCGGCCTGAATTCTGCCGCATTGAGTTGATGAATTTGGGCCCTGGTCTCCTGAATACACATCACGTCGACCGACTGACGCGGCAGCCACTTGAAAAAGCCCTTCCGCGCGGCTGCGCGAATTCCGTTGGCATTCAAGCTGATTACTCGCATAAATACAAAAGCGATCGCCCGGCACAGCGGACGCTCATGCGTCAAAGCGCGGTGGGGTGTGCGATACTCTACCAGAAGGGGCAATGCTTACCTGCATCTGGTTCATGCCTCGAGGGAATGATTAGCGGACCTAGTGTTCAAAACGAAGTGCGCGGTTACGGGACAGAATTTATCGAACTGGCACTGGAGGTCGGAGCGCTCCAGTTCGGCAAATTTAAACTGAAGTCCGGTCGCATCAGTCCGTATTTCTTCAATTCAGGCAAGTTCAGCACCGGTTATGCGGCCGCGAAGCTCGGGCAATACTACGCTGACGCTGCTATGGCTTCAGACGTCGAGTTCGATATGCTGTTTGGCCCAGCGTACAAAGGCATACCACTGGTGGCAATCACTGCTACAGCACTGGCCGAACAGCATGGGGTCAACCTCCCGTTTTGCTTTAATCGGAAAGAAGTAAAGGTTTATGGAGAGGGTGGTGAAATCGTCGGCGCGCCAATCGAAGGCCGGGTGCTAAT
>JAYZJE010000053.1:0-5024 GCA_036164895.1 Pseudomonadota bacterium | reverse complement strand
ATTTCTAGCGCCAGAAATGGCGCGCCTCCAGCAGCCTCCAAAATAGGCGCCCAATCCGGCCCGGCATCAATCTGTTGCAGCCACGACAATGCAATTTCGGATGGCGCAACCGGGACCCTCACACGCTGGCAACGGCTGATGATCGTCGCTGGTAAACGTGATAGTGCCTCTGTCACGAGACAAATAACGCTCCCAGCTGGAGGTTCTTCCAGGGTCTTAAGCAAACTGTTCGCGGCATTAACCGTCATCGCGTCCGCCGGGTACAGGGAAACCACCTTGGCGCCCCGCTGATGGCTCGTTAGTTGAATAAAATCAATGATTTACCGGATCTGCTCCACAGCGATTGAATTCTTATCGGGTGCCGGCCGAACCGAAAGAAAATCAGGGTGCCGGATAGCCTTCCCTTCTCTATCAGCCACCGGATCCACTGGCCCGGGATCGGTAGTGGTCACGTGCAGTAATCGCGCCGCCAGGTTATTTAATAGCCATCGCCGTCCGCTGCCATACGCGCCATGAATCAACACAGCGTGCGGAAACCGACCGTGGTCCACTGCCCCTCCCAGTGTCACCTCCAATTCATTCAGCCAGGGAGGATTCATAATGTTTTCTATTAATTATCAATATTTTACAGTCTTTTATTCACTTTCTACTGAAAGTGACTGGTCATGATTTCAGCAATAGCAGACTTCACCTCTGCAATAGGACGGTCGGAAGCGACAGTTCTCACGCGCTCCGGCTCGCGTGCGGCGATGTCACGATAGCCTTTCTGGACTCGAGCGAAAAACGCATCGTGCTCGCTTTCGAACCGGTCCCGTTGATCCCGCGCAACCCGCCGCTGCGAAGACATTGCCAGTGGTAGGTCTAAAAGAATGGTCAGATCCGGTCGCAGGCCTTGCTGAATCATTTCTGCCAGCTCCGCAATAAATTTGGTCGATAAACCTCTCCCCGCCCCCTGGTAAGCGTAGGTCGCATCAATAAACCGATCGCAGACGACCCATTCTCCGCGGCTCAAAGCCGGCCTGATTAGAGTTTCGAGGTGCGCTGCGCGGGCCGCAAACATCAGCAACAGTTCTGCCAGCGCCGGAAGTTCATCCGGTGATTCATCCAAAATTATAGATCGGATTCGCTCAGCGATTGGTGTGCCACCCGGCTCCCTGGTAAGCACGAACGAATGTCCACGTTCACGCAGCCAAGATGCAACAGACTCCAGGTGAGTCGACTTACCAACCCCTTCAATGCCCTCTAGAGTGATGAATTTTCCGGTCACAACATCAGCCTGCTTTCCATGTTCACTCCTTGCGAGTCCGAAGCCGTGTCAGGTATTTCGCCACAGCGACGTTGTGTTCCTCGAGAGTTGACGTAAAAAAATGGCTGCCGTCATCGTTACCGGTAGCGACGAAATAAAGCGCCGTACCTTGATCAGGATTGGCCGCAGCACGTAGCGATTGCTCGCCGGGTAGCCCGATCGGGGTAGGTGGCAGCCCAAGGCGCGTGTAGGTATTGTAGGGCGTGTCGGTTTCAAGGTGCTGGCGAGTCAGATTGCCATTGAAATTCTGTCCCAGGCCATAAATTACGGTTGGATCTGCCTGAAGCCGCATCTGTTTTTCCAGTCGCCTGACAAATACGCCAGCGACCAATGGTGTTTCCTCGTCCAACGCGGTTTCCCGTTCCACGATTGATGCCAGGATCAAAAGATCATAGGCAGCATCAACAGGCAAACCTGATCTGCGAGTTTTCCATGCCTCGTCGAGATGTTCACGCAACAAATCATTTGCCTGGCGCAGTATCTCAAGGTCACTGGTATCACGAGGGAATCTGTAGGTGTCGGGAAAGAACTGTCCTTCTGCATGCTCGACTTCAAGCCCAAGCATCTCAGCAAGAGTAACAGGATCTGCTGTTTCAATAGTCTGGGCTACCGCCGGATGCCTCCTCAGAGCCCCTAGGAGATCATTCAGGCTCCAGCCTTCAATGACAGTCAGCGCATGCAGTTTGACCTGCCCCTTAACCAGTTGATCCAGGAACCCGAGGGGCGTGGTGCCCGGCTGGATCTCATATTCACCTGCCTGAATCCGAGCTGCTCGACCGGTAAAACGACCGTAAAGCGTGAAACTTCTTTTATGCCTCAGAACCCCTTGTTCTGCGAGCAACGCTGCGACGCCCTGCAGCGAGGTGCCGCTTGCGACATCAATGACGGCGGGATCTTCTCCGAGAATCATTGAGGTTGTCAGATTCTGCTGCAGCAAAACAACTGACGCGGTGAACCCCAGCAAAACGACACCGCCGAGAACGATCGGCCAGCGCATTAGGCGTCGCATTCTTTAACTCCAATGGTGCTCAGTGCCCGCATAATTTGCAGTGTAATCGGCCCGCGCGTATAGCCCTTACCATCGATTTCCCTGACCGGCCAAATCCCAATCAATGCATTGCTAACAAATACCTCGGCAGCATTAGCCACGTCATCGGTGCTGATTGTAAGCTCGTGAGTTTCGATTCCAGCCGACCGTGCCTCCTCGAGGATTTTGCTGCGCATTATCCCTGCCACTCCGGCCTCAGTCAGCACCGGCGTTAGTAGCGCATTGTCTGCAACCAAGAAAAGATTGGTCATCGTACCGCATGTAACGCAGCCCCGGCTGTCGAGCATCAGACCTTCCTGAATGTCAGGATCCGCCCATTCGGAACGGGCAATAACCTGTTCCAGACGATTCAGGGTCTTAAGCCCTGCGAGTGCAGGATTGCGGCCGAGCGGCATTGCACAATAACGAACACGCACGCCGAACTGCACATACTCTGGACGACCGGGTTCGGTGCACTCGAGCCCCAGCGCCCGCAGCGGCCGGGGGGTGCCCGGAGCCGCATAACCTCTCGGCCCCGTGCCGCGCGTAACAATGATCTTTAGAGCACCATAATCGCAGTCTTTGGCAAGGCCTTCTGCCTCTGATGTCAGTATCGGCTGATGGGGCAGCGGAATGCGCAAGCGTTCGCAGCCACCCTTTAACCTCTGCAGGTGCTCCGCTAGGAAGCGGCAACGTCTACCCCGCACTGCAATGGTTTCAAACAGCCCGTCTCCGTAAGCCAGGCCTCGATCCTCAACTGCGACAGTTTGGCTCTCCCTGCCGTCAACTAGCCATTTCCCCATCATGCAGCCAGCGCCAGCAGCATGCCCATTGCCTTAGCACGTGTTTCCTCGAGTTCAGCATGCGGATCTGAATCGGCAACGATGCCGCTGCCAGCCGCGACACTGATGCTGCGTCCATTCGCTACCACGGTCCGAATCAGGATGCTGAAATCGCAGCTGCCGTCCCGGTTTAGATAACCAATTGCGCCGGTGTATGGGCCGCGCGGACGTCTTTCAATATCACGAATAATTTCCATGCAACGAACCTTAGGACATCCGGTAATACTGCCTCCGGGGAATACGGCGCTGATCATTTCTCCAGGTGTCACCTTATCGCGCGGTCGGCCGGTAACGGTCGAAACGATATGATGCACGTGTGCGTAAGTTTCAATCGTCATGAACTCGTCAACCCTTACCGAGCCGGGACTGCAAATACGCCCCAAGTCATTTCTCTCAAGGTCGATCAGCATGATATGCTCGGCGCGATCCTTGGGGTGGGCAAGAAGTTCATCTTTTCTGAAGTGGCCTGTTTCGGAATGTTCATCGCGCCACCGGGTACCCGCTATTGGCCGAGTTTCGAATTGCCCTGCCCGCAAGCGCAGGAGCCGTTCGGGCGAAGAACTGATTACGGCGAAATCGTCTCTGACAATCAAGCCGGCGAACGGCGCCGGATTAGTTTCTCGTAATCGCGCGTAGAGATCGCCTGTGCTGATGTTTGGCTTAAGTTGACTGCGCCACATGCGGGACAGATTAGCCTGGTAAATATCGCCGCGGGCAATATGAGTTTTAGCCTTCTGAACGGCTGAAAGAAACGTTTCCGGCGGCTCCTCGATAACGAATCCATCCACAATTGCGCAACCAGGTTTTGGATCAATCGGTTTCAGGGCGAGCAGATCGGCCTTGATTATATCGAGCATCCCCTCGTGGCCCGGCTCGGCAACAATCCATGCCCTGGCTTCAACCCGATCCCGAATGACGGCTACGGACACCCGGGTCGCAAACGCAACAGGCACGTCGGGTTCCCCCCGCAATGTCAAACTCGGTTCTATTTCTTGGGCCAGTTCGTAGCCAAGAAAAACAAACCAGCCGCCGGCGAACGGCTCCAGATTCGGCGCCAACCCCCTGCCGACCTTACACCACCAATGGTCCAAAGCTTCGAGAAATCGGGTGGTCTTATCGGCCCCTGGTCCTGACAGCCGGAATTCTCCATCTAGCACCAATGTTGCCCCAGGAAACGCAAATAAAATGTCATAACGTCCTAGCGGCTCACCCGAGGCCGAACTTTCGAGCAAAAACGGGTAACGTGCGGAGTTAAGGCGGTGCAAATCAAGCAAATCGATCCGGAAAGGAATCTGACTAACGATGGGTGAGGAAACATTCACGCGGTTACCCAAACTCTGGACGCAGAGCGCCAACTCCGTTACGAATCGAAAGTCTTGAATATCAGGCTGCCATTAGTGCCGCCGAAACCGAATGAGTTTGTTAGCACTGCCCTAATCGTCATCTCCCGTGCCTCATTGGGAACGTAGTCTAGATCGCAGTCGGGGTCAGGTGTATCGAGATTTATCGTCGGCGGGGCCACCTGATCACGCAGGCTAAGTACGCTGAATATGGCCTCCACTGCCCCTGCTGCACCGAGTAAATGTCCCGTCGTCGATTTCGTGGAACTGACAGCCAAGCGATCTGCATGTTTCCCGAACAAGTCCCTAATTGCTCTGGTCTCTGAAATATCACCGAGCTGTGTCGATGTGCCATGGGCATTGATGTAATCGACCTCCTCGGCTTTTAGTCCTGCATCCTTTAAGACCGCAGCCATGCATAAGCGTGCGCCTATCCCATCCTCCGCTGGTGCCGTAATATGATGCGCATCAGCACTCATGCCAAAACCGGCAACTTCAGCCATGATATT
>JAYZJE010000052.1:0-2617 GCA_036164895.1 Pseudomonadota bacterium | reverse complement strand
AAATGACAGGCAAAATCAAGAAACATGAAACTCCGAATAATTTGGACACGATGCGTCGCCAAATCGATGACGTCGACGAAAAGATCCAAGAGTTAATCAGCAAACGCGCGCGCTTTGCGCAGCAGGTCGGCGAGGTCAAAAAAGCCGATTCCAGTTCGGTCGAGTATTACCGTCCAGGCCGAGAAGCTGAGGTGTTGCGGGCTGTTGTAGGCCGCAATGATGGGCCGCTCTCGGACGAGGAAATGGTGCGCTTGTTCCGGGAGATCATGTCGGCATGTTTGGCTCAGGAAGAAGCGCTAAAGATCGGCTATCTCGGTCCGGAAGGTACGTTTACCCAAGCCGCAGTATTAAAACAGTTTGGGCACTCAGTTAGAGCGTTGCCGCTGGCGACGATTGACGAAGTCTTTCACGAAGTCGAAGCTGGAATGGCGGATTTTGGTGTCGTGCCCATCGAAAATTCGAGCGAGGGCGCTGTCAACAATACTCTCGACATGTTTCTGACGTCGCCCCTTAAGATTTGCGGCGAGATCGAAATGCGCATACGCCAGCATTTGTTGGGTTCGATGAATAACTTGGACCAGGTAGTGCGGGTTTGCGCCCACCCACAGTCTCTGGCGCAATGCCGCGCTTGGCTCAAAGAATATTTGCCGGACGCTGAGCACGTTGTGGCGAATAGCAACGCAGGAGGCGCACGGCGCGCTCGCGATGAGGTTGGGACTGCCGCGATTGCTGGTGATGCAGCCGCCGAGGTGTATGGATTGCGGAAGCTGGTCGCCGATATTGAGGACCGGCCTGACAACACCACCCGGTTCTTTGTTATTGGGAGCAAACTCTTTCCGCCCAGCGGCGACGATAAAACGACGCTGTTGTTGTCGGTTGCGGATACCGGTGACGCGGGAGCGCTGCATACACTCCTGCAGCCTTTAGCGAAAGCTGGGGTTAACATGACTCGTATAGAATCCCGTCCATCGCAGCAGCGAAAATGGCATTACGTGTTTTTTATCGACGTGGATGGGCACGCCGAGGATAATAAGCTTGCGCAGGCGTTAGCTGATCTGAAAAAGCAGGCGCAGTTGTTTCGGGTCCTAGGTTCATACCCGACGGCTGTGACATAGACCTGGCGCCGGTCACCCCAGATGGTGAGGCAGAATTCTTTTTGCAGGTCTGGCCGTTGATGGTATTCGGGGTCTGTTCAATTCTCACAGCGGTGGGTAAAGTTTTGGGGAAAACCCTGTGAGCGGGAGCTCACGATTTATCGTTCGCCCGGGTCGTTGCATTGGCGGTGTCGCTGCCGTGCCGGGCGACAAGTCAATCTCTCATCGTGCCCTGATGCTTGGCGCCATTGCCGATGGCTTGACCGAGGTCAATGGTTTTCTGGCGAGTGAGGATTGCTTGGCGACGCTGGCGGCATTGCGGGCAATGGGTGCAGATATCGATGAGCAGGCTTCAGACCGGCTTAGCATTTCCGGTCGGGGGCTGCACGGTCTGCACTTGCCGCCCGGCCCACTAGATTTAGGAAATTCCGGCACGGCCCTGCGCCTGCTAATCGGGTTAATGGCTGGGCAGGGTTTTTCAACTGAATTGACCGGTGACCAGTCATTGCATCGCCGCCCAATGGACCGGATCGCAGAGCCGTTGCGCGAGATGGGTGCAGTGGTCGAAACAACCGATGGGAATCCTCCGGTTTACATCAAAGGGAAGGCGAAACTGTCGGGCATTGATTACCTGCTCCCGGTTGCCAGTGCGCAGGTCAAGTCAGCCGTGTTGCTAGCTGCGCTGTATGCGCAGGGGCAAACCCGCATTACGGAGCCGGCCGCAACGCGCGACCACACCGAACGGATGCTGCCGACATTTGGTGTACCGGTAACCCGCGATAAGCGGACAGCAGCGATCTGCGGTCCGGCGCAGCCAATCGGTACCCGCATTGATGTGCCCGGTGACCTTTCGTCGGCAGCTTTTATTCTGGCCGCTGCGTTTCTAAGCGAGGGCGATCCAGTGATGATCAATAAGGTCGGTATCAACCCGACCCGCACCGGCGTCTTAGCCATACTGGGGCTTATGGGGGCCGAGATTCGAACGGAAAATCACACAACTATGGGCAACGAGCCAGTTGCTAGCTTGATTGGCCTGCCTTCGACGCTGAGGGGTGCAACGGTTCCACCGGAATTGGTGCCGCTGGCGATCGACGAGTTTCCGCTGATATTTGCACTGGCAGGCTGCGTGGAAGGCGAAACCGTCGTCACCGGGGCCACCGAATTACGCCACAAGGAGAGCGATCGCATTGCAGTTATGATCCAAGGACTTAAGGAATTGGGCATCGACGCGGAGGAGTTTCCTGATGGAGCTCGCATCGTAGGCGGCAAGCTTTCGGGGGGAACGGTGGACAGTCACGGTGATCCTCGGGTCGCTATGGCGTTTTCGGTGGCTGCAATAACGGCGACTGCACCGGTAACTATATTGAACGTCGATAATGTGGGTACATCATTTCCAGGTTTTGTTCCGACGATGCAAAGCCTTGGGATAGATCTGCACCATCAGCCCGCCATTGGGAAATGACAACGACGGTCCCGGTTGTTGCTATTGACGGTCCTGGTGGGGCGGGTAAGGGGAAAATTAG
>JAYZJE010000051.1:0-13013 GCA_036164895.1 Pseudomonadota bacterium | reverse complement strand
CCTCGCCAAGGCACTCGTCGATGCCAGTCAGGGTGAAGAGGCACTAGCCGAAAGCGAGATCGCCGCTAGTAGGTCTGGTAACCATCCAATTGCGCTTGCAACTCAAGGCGCGGTGCTGTGTGACCTGAAACGCTTTGATGAGGCAGAGTCGATTCTTGCCCAAGCCAGTATGCGCGATCCGGGTAACGCAACAGCACTAGTCAACCTCGGCTTCGCCCGCCGCCAGCTGGAGCAACTCGAAGCCGCTGCGGAAACATTACGCCAGGCAGTAAACATACACCCCGGCCATGCTCGAGCTGTTGCAGACCTCACAATAGTGTTGGGCACCACCGGGCAGCGGGACGCAGCGTTGGCACTAAGCGGGGATTTTCTCAGCCAACATCCGGGGGAATGCTTGGTCGTCGCCGCACATGCGTTTGTGCTGCGCGATGCCGGGCGGGTCGACGAGGCCCGCGCCTACCTTGACTATCCAAATCTGATCCGGGTTACCGACATCTACCTGCCAAACGGATTCGAATCGCTGGAGGCGTTTAATAACGCACTCGCTAGATTTATTGAAACGCATCCGTCGCTTATAGCTGCACCGACCAGCAAAGCCACCCATGGCGGCAGCCAGACCGGCGACTTTGATTGTAACGAAAATGCACTGTTGTCCGCGTTACGCGGGCTGATCTACGCAGCAGCCACTGATGCCGTCAGTTATTACCGTGAAAATCTCGGCGATCACCCTATCACAGCACGGACGGCCGACGCTCCGGTATTGCGTGCCTGGGGTACCGTGCTGAGTGACGGGGGGTATCAGGCACCCCACATGCATCCGCTGGCCTGGCTGAGCGGAGTCTATTACGTTCGGGTGCCGGCCGACATGACGCAAACGGATTCGCGTGCTGGATGGATAGAGTTTGGTGCCCCGCCGGAAGATTTCGGGGTAGCCAGCGAACCGGAACTGCACAACATCCAACCGAAAGAGGGACGCTTGCTGCTGTTTCCGTCGTGGTTTTTCCACCGCACCCGACCGTTCGAGGCCAACGTCTCGCGAATCAGCATAGCGTTCGACTTAGTGCCGAAAAACGCGCTAAGGCTACTCTGAGCTCCCACCGGGCTGGGCCCGGTTCGTCAATTACGTCATATCACAATCTGATCGTTGGCTACAGGAAAGGAGGCCTGCGCCGCCTCAAGCACGATGTCAAAGCTAAGGTATAGCAACTAAACCAAAGGTGCGGGGCCAAGGGTCCGCCAAAGTCCGCGCGCAAACAGAAAAAACCAGCTGAGAGTCGCAACCGGACGCTGGTTAACCGCTCGAGAATTTATCCCCGTCTAATGGGTACCTCTGGTAACTTTGGTTACCAGAATCGCCGATCGCAACAACCGATAATAACTGCGCTCCGATGCCGATATATTGTCTGCCAACGCATAGCCAACAAGGAAATCCATCATGGCCCCATCAACGATGACAGCCGACGAATTACTGACCACCACGCGCGCCGTGCGCAAGCGGCTGGATCTTAAAAAGCCGGTCGAACCAGAGTTAATTCGGAATTGCGTTGAGATCGCGTTGCAGGCTCCGACCGGCGGCAACACCCAGCGCTGGCATTTTATTGCAGTCTACGATGCCGAACGACGCGCGGCGTTGACGGAACTCTACCGGCGGGCATGGAAAAAATACCGGGTTGCGCCGGGATCGGTCTATGACCTGTTCGATAAGGAACCCCCATGCCCACGCAAAGACCAATTGGGGCGCGTCTGCAAATCCGCCGATTTCCTTGTCGATAACCTGGAACGGGTGCCGGTGCATGTCATACCTTGTGTGCCGGGGCGCTTGAACAAGATAACGGGGCCGACTGCAATTGCTGGGCTGGCGGCGATATTCGGGTCGATATTGCCAGCAACCTGGAGTTTCATGCTGGCGGCTCGCGCAACCGGCCTCGGCACCGTTTGGACCACCGCACATCTATATTACGAACGCGAAGCAGCCGACGTTTTGGGGATACCGTACGCTGAGGTCACGCAGGTCGCACTCATACCGACGGCTTATTACATTGGAAGCACGTTTTCACGGTCGCTGCGCAAACCTGTCGATGAGGTACTGCACGTTGACGCCTGGTAGGTCGGTCGAGAAACCGGACGAAATGCCGGCCGATGAATTGGATGAAGCGAAACGCCCCGACTTAAAGAGTGCTCGGCCTGCCGGGTAGGATGCCGCCGTGCAATGTTACGTCCCCCACGGGATTTGACCGCCACAGTTCCTCGGCGAAGCGCGGAATACTCATCGCGACGATTGGAAAACACTCGACGAACTCGAACGGCTCAATCGGCAGACCATAAAGCGCATAGCAGAAGAAATCTCGCGCGTCGACGCGCCAGAATCCGCGAACTGACTCCTGATTGGAACTCACCGATCCATCCGTATTGAAATAGGCATCGAATACTATTTCGTCGCTGCCGTTTACTAGGCGGTAATGCGTCGTGTTATACATCATGTGATTCCAGAAACTGGCATAGCGCTCGGAAATCGGCACGTTCTGGTCGGCATTGGCGTCTACTGGCTCGGGCTCCGGCCGCGGCCAACTGGCAATTCCCGTTTCGACCATAATGAACGAGATCATCGGGATCCGATCCGCAGCCGGCACGCCTTCCGGCATCATCATCATGGTCCCGGCGACTGATTCGGCGGGATCGGCAATAAACTCCGCAAGCTGATCCGGCGTCCAGTTAAATTTAGCGCTGCTCAGCGCAGCTGAATAAGCGAACCCTTCTTTGGAACCGGCCGGGTTATTGACGACGCCCCAGAGATTCGGTCCAGCCAGATTGGCACCGCCATCGGCCAGCGTATGGCAGGCACTGCAGCGCTGCTGAAACACGAGCCGGCCCTGGGCATAGTCAGCCGACTGAAGCACGTCGTTAGTTAGCTGGTCCTGCGCAAACGTGGTGCCAGCCACCATTCCGAAAGCCAACAAACAGGCCTGCCCAAGACTCCTTAGTGTGCACCCTCTGGACATTGTTATTGTGCCCCTGTACCCACAAGACTCGCGCCCACGCCAACACGGTCATTGGAAAAATTTGTCGGCACCATAATTGTGTCTGCGGCGTTGTCGTCTGACTCCGTGTCAGGATAATCCAGCGTGTAGTGCAACCCCCGACTTTCGCGGCGCGATAGCGCGCTGCCGATGATCAACTCAGCCACAGCGACGAGGTTACGCAGTTCGATCAAGTTATTGTTGATTTTGAAATTGCTGTAGTAATCGCGAATTTCTTCCTGAAGCAGCTTAACGCGATGCATGGCCCGTTGCAGACGCTTGTCGGTACGGACGATTCCGACATAGTCCCACATCGCCCGGCGCAATTCGTCCCAATTGTGCGTGACAACGATCTGCTCGTCAGGGTCGGTAACCTGGCTTTCGTCCCAAGCTGGGACTCGGCGCTCGCCAAATCCTTTTTCAACCAGATCACGCTGAATCTGCTCGCTCGCAGCCGTCGCAAAAACCAGGCATTCAAGTAATGAATTACTAGCCAGCCGGTTCGCACCATGCAAACCGGTGAACGCACATTCGCCGATTGCATACAGCCCGGTCACGTCAGTATGACCGTTCAGGTCGGTGACCACGCCACCGCAGGTATAGTGAGCGGCCGGCACGACCGGCAGTGGCTCTGTCGTCATGTCGAAGCCGTACTTGGCGCAGCGTTTCGAAATATTCGGAAAATGCGAACGGATAAAGTCTGCCGGTTTATGGCTAATGTCGAGGTAGATACAATCGTAACCGCCACGCTTCATCTCGTAGTCGATCGCGCGGGCCACGATATCCCGGGGTGCCAGTTCGGCTCTGGAATCATGGTCCGGCATGAAGCGCTGGCCACCCGGTAACCGCAATTGCCCCCCCTCACCACGCACGGCCTCGGAAATTAAAAATGATTTGGCCTGCGGGTGATACAAACAAGTCGGATGAAACTGAACGAACTCCATGTTCGCGATCCGGCAACCCGCCCGCCAGGCCATCGCTGTGCCATCGCCGGTCGATGTGTCGGGGTTGCTCGTATAGAGATAGACCTTGGAGGCACCACCGGTCGCGAGCACGACGGTTTGCGCGGTCACAGTGATAACCTTGCCCGAGGTCTTGTCCAGCGCATAGATGCCGAGACTGCGATTGGGTCCTGCATGACGGAGCTTGGCGCTGGTGATGATATCCACGGCGATGTGCTGTTCGAACAGGCGGATGTTGGGATGACAGCGTGCCTTCTCCTCCAGCGTCTGCATCACTGCCTGGCCGGTCGCGTCAGTCGCGTGAATCACCCGGCGGTGAGTGTGCCCACCCTCTTGCGTCAGGTGAAACCCGTCGCCAGAGTCTTTGCGCGTGAACGGAACCTGCTGGTTAATCAGCCAGTCCACGCACTCGGGTCCACGGTTAATGGCAGTTTCAACAGCCGCGCGATGGCAGAGCCCGGCGCCTGCACTGACGGTGTCTTCTATATGGGACTCGATTGAATCGTCTTCGCCCAACACTGCGGCAATGCCGCCCTGGGCATGGTAACTGGAACCGTCGCCGAGCGAGCGTTTAGCCAGTAGCCCGACATGCACGCCAGAATCGGCCAGCCGCAAAGCGACAGTTAGGCCTGCGAGGCCGCCGCCGAGGACGAGGACCGGCGTGTAGTCCTGCTGTGACATGCTAGCCGGCTCAGTGGCGACCGACCTCCAGCATTCGCTCCAGCGAGGCGCTGGCCCGCTGGGCGACATCCTGGTCAAGCGTTATCTCGTATTCAAGATGGCGAAGCGAATGCAAAATTTTCGGCAGCGTGATGCGTTTCATGTGCGGACAGAGATTACACGGGCGAATGAATTCAACATTCGGATACTCAACCGCGACATTGTCGCTCATTGAACACTCGGTAATCATGACAACCTGTTTTGGCTGCGTCTCGCCAATGTGCTCGATCATGCCCGACGTGGAACCGACAAAATCGACCTCGGCCAACACGTCAGGCGAACATTCCGGATGAGCGATGATATGAATGTCCGGGTAGGCTTTGCGGTAATCAATAATTTCTTCGGCCGAAAATCTTTCGTGGACTTCACAGGTTCCGTCCCACAGGATCAAATCAACATCGGTTTGGGCTGCGACATAGCGCCCCAAGTAAGCGTCCGGTAAAAAAATCACGCGATCGACACCAAGCGATTCGACAACTTTAACGGCGTTCGCCGAGGTGCAGCAGATATCAGTTTCGGCCCTGACGTCGGCATAGGTATTGACATAGGCCACGACTGGTACGCCGGGGTGACATTTCCTAAGTTGGCGGACATCTTCGCCGGTGATCGATGCAGCCAGCGAACATCCGGCGTCGAGATCGGGAATCAATACCGTCTTTTCGTAGCTAAGAATCTTCGCGGTTTCACCCATAAAGCGCACCCCGCAAAGCACGATGACGCCGGCGTCGGTTTTGGCGCCCTGCTGGGCCAGCCCTAACGAATCGCCAGCATAATCAGCGACGCCATGAAAAATTTCCGGCGTTTGGTAATTGTGAACGAGCAGGATCGCGTTGCGCTCGCGCTTTAACTCGTTAATCGCAGCGATGTAGGGCGCATGCACTGGCCATTCGACATCGGGAATGACGTTTTTCAAGCGATCGTAGGCTGCCGCCGTGGCCCGCTCTATGGCCGGCGTATATTCAAGCGGCTTCGCCTCTCCAATCGCTGTAACCACTCAAACTCTCACTCGTGGTAAAACGTTTTCATGACCAATTTAACTGTTTCTGCTTGCGGAAAACTTCACCGCTATCCGGGCGTGTTTGGGGAGTATATCGCTAGTCAGTCCGGGCCGTACAGGCAATGCAGTTGATTACCGCACCGGAAGCGAACCGTCGTTTGATCGCAGGCGGTGAAATTTAAAGTGGCATTCACAAGTAGCGTTGCAGGGCCGAGCCGCTCGAGCCACAATGGTTCGCGCACCCAGCCCGCGACTTATACAACGAAACCAACTCATAAAATGCCATGAAAACCAGTACGGATAGAATTTTGACGACCCACGTTGGCAGCCTGCCGCGGCCTGCCAAGGTTGCCGAATTCCTAGCCAAAAAGGAGTATGCCGAGGTGTATGACCGCGAAGCCTATGATCGTTGTATGGAACATGCGGTCAACCAGGTCGTCGGCGAGCAGCTCCAACTCGGCATGGATATCATCAATGACGGAGAGATGAGCAAGACCGGCTATGCGACGTACATCCAGGACCGCCTGTCGGGATTCTCCGGCGACAGCCCGCCGGTGCATTTCGACGACCTATCGGGTCTGCCAGACTACCGCCAGCGAATGGGGCAGGAGGCAGGCACGCAAAAGCGGGTCAAGCGCCCTAAATGCACCGGGCCCATCCGGTTCACCGATGCGTCGGAACTGGACAAGGATGTCGAGCGACTCCGTTCAGCCCTAGATTCCCACGGGGCAATGGAGGGGTTTATGAATGCTGCATCGCCTGGCGTCATCGCGGTGTTCCAGATCAATGATTTCTATCCCAGCGACGAGGATTATCTGGAGGCACTAGCAGAGGCGATGAAACAGGAGTACCAAATCATCGCCGATGCGGGTTTCATCCTACAAATCGATTGCCCCGACCTAGCTATGGGCCGCCACGTGGTCTACAGCACCGAATCAGACGAAACGTTCATTAAACACGCGTCTGCCCAAGTAGAAGCATTGAATTACGCTTTAGAGAACATACCTGCCGAATCGGCACGTATGCACGTCTGCTGGGGCAACTATGAGGGCCCGCATCACCGAGATATCGAGCTCAAAAAGATATTCAATGTCATCATGCAGGCGAAACCTGCCGGACTGCTCTTCGAAGCCGCCAATCCGCGACACGCCCACGAATGGTCGGTATTTGGCAACGGAACTATCCCGGAGGACAAGGTGTTGATTCCCGGCGTGATTGATTCCACCAGCAATTACGTCGAACATCCGTCCCTAGTGGCTGAAAGAATATGCCGATTCACAGATATCGTTGGCCGCGAGCGGGTTATGGCGGGTGCGGACTGTGGCTTTGCAACCTTCGCCGGTCTTGGCAAAGTAGACCCGACCATTGCGCGGATGAAAATTACCTCGCTCGTGGAGGGCGCCGAAATCGCCTCTAAGAAATTATGGGCATAGGAAACCTAGGCCACCGGATATTCTTGATGGCAAAAAACACCCTGCCTAGACAGGAGAACTGATGTCTACAAACCCGGTTGATATACCAACAGATGATATCGAACTCGAGGAGTGGCTCGAATCGATCGAGTCAGTGCTGCGCGCTGACGGCCCAGATCGGGCAAAGGTCATTTTTAGAGCAGTGCGTGATTATCTAGCGCGCTCCAACGTCGTCGTCGAAGACGCAACTTTGAATACCCCATACCGCAACACGATCCCATTATCAGAGCAACCGCCCTACCCCGGAGATATCGAAATCGAGGAGCGCCTCGAGAACATCATTCGCTGGAATGCAATGGCAATGGTGTTGCGCGGCTACGACAGCGGAACCGGCGTTGGTGGTCATATCGGCACCTACGCATCTGCCGCAACGATGCAAGAAGTCGGGTTTAACCACGTGTTTCGAAAGCGCAGCGAACGCTATGGGGGCGACCTGGTAAACGTGCAGGCGCATGCGGCCACCGGGATCTATGCGCGAGCGTTTCTCGAAGGGCGCGTGACGCGCAAACAACTCGATAACTATCGGCGGGAGTTGCAACCTGGCGGAGGTCTTTCATCGTACCCGCATCCGCGAAACATGCCTGATTTCTGGCAAATGCCATGCGCTTCGATGGGGCTGTCAACACCCAGCGCCATATACCAGGCCCGGTTCGTAAAGTATCTCGAGAATCGTGGGCTAAAACCCCGCAATGGCGGCAAAGTATGGGTATTCATTGGCGACGGTGAAGCCGACGAACCGGAAGTACTGGGCACCATCAATATCGCTGCACGCGAACAACTCGACAACCTGATCTTGGTAGCGAATTGCAATCTGCAGCGGCTGGATGGGCCGGTGCGGGGCAACGGCAAAATCATTCAAGAACTGGAGCGCAGCTTCCGCGGCGCGGGCTGGAATGTCATCAAGGTTATCTGGAGTGGTGAATGGGATCCGTTATTCGCGCAAGATCGCGATGGCGTGCTGCAGGCGCGCATGGAGCAGGCCGTCGATGGTGACTACCAAATGTACTCGGTCTCCAGCGGGAAGGAAGTTCGCGAGCATTGGGTTGGAACAAATCGGAGGCTCGCTGAGATCATGCAACCCTTGTCTGATGAGAAGATCCGTTGCATTCGCCGCGGTGGGCACGATCAGTACAAAATTTACGCGGCCTTCGAGCGGGCAGTGCAGACAAGGGGGCAACCCACCGCAATTCTGATCAAAACGATCAAAGGTTACGGAATGCAGGGGTACGAGGGATCGAATGCTGTCCACCAGAAAAAAAGTCTGAGCATTGAGGAACGCGTCGAGACCGGGCGACGCCTGGGAATTCCATTGTCGGACGAAGAACTGGCGAAGGCCGAGTTTTACCTGCCGCCCGAAGACAGCGAGGAAACACTCTACCTCAGGGCGCATCGCCGGGCACTCGGGGGCTGGCTCCCCGATCGCAAGGTCGTTTGCCCAGCCCTGCCATCTCCAGATCTCGCGTTATTTCGCGAGCAACTGAACGGTTCCGGTAAACGCGCAATCTCGACGACGATGGCCTTCGTCAGGATGCTAACCAAACTGATGCAGCATGATGAACTCGGGCGCTATATTGTACCCATCGTGCCAGACGAAGCCCGGACCTTCGGAATGGAAGCTTTGTTCCGACGCGCTGGAATTTATTCGTCGGAGGGTCAGAAGTACAAACCTGTAGATAGCAGCACGCTGATGCCATACCGCGAAGCCAAAGATGGTCAAATTCTGCAGGAAGGCATCTGCGAAGTCGGAGCAATGGCGTCGTTCATGGCAGCCGGGACAGCGTACGCCGTCCACGGTATCCCGACGATTCCATTCTATGTGTTCTATTCGATCTTCGGTTTTCAACGGGTCGGCGACATGATTTGGGCCTGCGGCGACATGCTCAGTCGTGGATTTTTACTCGGTGGCACAGCTGGACGCACGACGCTGAATGGAGAAGGCTTGCAACACGAAGACGGACATTCGCAGGTCGTGGCCAACACCATTCCGAACATGCGCAGCTATGATCCAGCGTTTGCTTATGAATTGGCTGTCATCATTACAGACGGCATCAAACGCATGTACTACCGACAGGAAGAAATTTTCTACTACCTGACCATATACAACGAAAACTATCCGATGCCAGCTATCCCGAACGGCGCAGAGGACGGTATTATCCGTGGACTGTATCGTTTCAAGAAATCCAATTCCAAACCGAAAAAAGGCCGCAAGGCGCACTTGCTAGGCAGCGGCGCGATCATGACCCAAGTGCTCGACGCACACGAACTGCTCGAAAACCTAGGGGTTTCAACCGATGTATGGAGCGCCACCAGCTACAATGAGCTGGCACGCGAAGCACTGAGCGTTGCGCGCGCCAATCGTCTAAGGAAGACCGGCGAACCCACGATATCTTATCTCGAGAACGTTTTGAAAGACGAGTCGGGCGTATTTATTGCTGCCAGCGATTTCATGAAGGCTCTGCCGCTGAGCATCGCCAAATGGGTGCCGGGACATTACGCTGTGCTGGGAACTGACGGCTTCGGTCTGAGCGAGTCACGACCCGACCTGCGTGATCACTTTGAGGTCAGCGCAGAACATATTGCCTATGCTGCAATGGCTGCGTTGGCCGACGACGGAATGATCTCAGAAAAGGAGCTCAGCAAAGCTGCGGCACAGCTTGGTATCGACCCCGGAAAACTGAATCCTGCCATTGAAGGTCCGGCACAAATAAAAACGGACGCGCACCCCGACTGACTAACGATCCTGTCGCCCGGAAGCGCGGCAATGCCCGAGGCGACGGGCCACTCCTTTATCCAACTTAGCTGACAAACACCGAGTAAATACTCCTGCGTCAAACCATCGCTAATGCGCTCTTTACATTCACCCGCCGCCTTCGACCATAAAATCAGCCATCGCGTTCCTTGTTGAGCATCTCGACGAATTCCCGATCGACCTCTTTGACCCCGCGTTCCTGGGCTTGCTTGATAATCCCCTTGAGCACGGTTTTTATAAAAGGCTTCGGTACACCGGTTAGCTGTTTGCAAGCTTCGCGAGTGAACTGCACTTCGGGGTCGATGCGATTGGCTTCATAGAGCACTGATTCTTCTTTTGGTCCTTTATCGGTGGGCGTCGGAAACCAAAACGCCTTTTTGCGTTCAGCGAACCAGAATTTTTCTCCATCTCGGAAACCGAACGTGATGGGCATATTAGGCATGCGCCTGGTGCCGTTCTCGAGGTTCTTCGCCCAGGTTTCCTTCAGCAAAATATTTTCAATCCTAAGTACCAGGTATTCCGGGGTTTTACCGTCGTCTTTGATCTTGAAGGACTCATCCCAGTGAGCTTCGTGCACCTGGAACGCTTCCTTGATAATCAGCGGGCAGCCGTCCACGGTCCCACGCCCCGTGGTTGGGCTTTCGATCAACGTGTACGGGCTATCGGCCATTTTCTCCTCAGTCGTTTGACCGGGATAGCCCAGGCCGACGATCTTATTCAGATGCTTTCGATTGAACTCAACAAAGTTCAACGCACATTTGATATTACGCTTTAGGTTTGTCGACGTGTTTGAACCTTTGCGGCTGCACACAAGAAATGAGCGATCGCTGATAACCTCAAACGGAAACGTCAGCTGATACGGGCCAATATTTGTCGATCCATCTTCGCTCACGGTCGTAATTAGTGAAAAAGATGATGGCCAGTACGAACTGGCCTGGTACCAGTTGTCCCGCATCGGGCTGTTAACGAACGGTTCGTCGATCGTATTCGGGCCGAACAGCCGGTCCAGTAGACCCATAGGATTTTCCCGGTGACTAGCAGTGATATCACAAAAGCCGGCTATTCAACTGGCTTGGCGCGGCAGGAGTCTAACAGATCGGCAAATTTTGCGGCATAGGTATTTGAAACATCCGGTGACACCGGAAACGAGGACTGATTTACCGGTCGCAGAAGGCCAGAGCAAGGCCGATCCAGGTCACGGTGATGGCACAGCGGTTCCAACGGTCAGGGGGTCAACAGCAATGCCGATTGCGCGTGCTCCTCGATGGCTGCATCACTGAACCACAAGTAATGCGGCTCGCCGGAGAACCACGACTCGACTTGGTCCTTGAGGTGTGGATCAAACTGTCGACCGCTGACACCTCCGGCCAGCACGGCCATAACCTTGTCCGGGTCGCTCAGGTCAGCGACGAAACGCATTGAATCGATGTAGGTCGCAGCATACGGATCATTAAAATTAAATTTGCCACGATTCAACGTCTCGGTGGAGCCGAACATCGGATGCGTGCCTGCACCCAGCATCGAGGCGGCTGTCTCGCCGGGAATAATCGGACTGAAGAATGTGATGGTGTGGACCCGACCCCAACGCCACTTTCGGGGATTCGACCCCAGCGTCGCCGACAGCTCACTAATCGCATCCAAGGCCGCCAAGTAAAACAGATCATCGCGAGTTTCGATGGGCTCGGTATCAATATCGTCAAACCAGTCTGACTCGTTTACGTCAATCATGCGGTACAGACGATCCTGCCAATAATAGACATGCTGGAGCATGCGCATTGCGAGTTCTTCACCGAGCTCATCGGCAAACACCCGCCGAGCAAAACTTCGATAAATTGCATGAAAAATTGTCGGTGCAACCGCGTCAGGATCATCGGCATAGTCCCAACCGGAAAGAATCTCACCCAGCTCACGGGTGTCTTCATGCGACAGCAACACCGTCACCATCCGAGGAACGATTGCCTCCGCCATGGTATTGCCGATATCCCGCATGAACTGCCAGTGATCGTCAGGGCTGAATTTGCCGGGCTTATCCAGCAATTGCAGCATGCGCCGGTAGCGCCAAGAATGCGCGAAATGCGTTGAATACGCATACGGATAATCCGCGGGTGTGGTCCGATGATTGGCATTGCCGACCCAGCCGCGTGCTGGGTTAACGGCTCCTGGCATCTGATCAGCCGGAATCATTCCAGCCCAGGCGTCACTGCCGTCCACCACCTGCACCGGAGCCGAACCATCCCCGCGCAATCGAATTGGCACCCGGCCCGCCGTGAAATGCGCGATATTGCCTTCCATGTCAGCGACGACGTAGTTGTAATAAGCCGCAATACGGGCAATCGCGGCACCGGCCTCGCTGACGTTCCTAGCCCTCAACAGCGCCAGGCTGCCGGGATCGGGTTCCATAGCTTCCGGAATCGCCCAGCGCATCGAAATCACCCGCCCGTCGTCAAGACTCATGCCATGATCGGAGATGACCGGCCCGCGGCGAGTCAGGCGAATCATCAGAGGCTCTTCGCGATAACCGCCGGTGCTGCGATCGCGAACCAGTAGCGTTTTCTCGATGACCTCGAACGGCAGAGAACGCTCGCCTTCCAAGTAATGGCCAGGCCTGTCGGGATCTTCGCGCTCGATAAACAGGTCGAGCCCGTCACCATTCGAATTAGTCACACCAAAAGCAATATGACTGGTTCGAGCCACGGCAAAGCCTGGGGTGCCAGGTCCTGCGGCACCGACGACGCGAAAATCCGGCGTGATCAATGCAACCGGGTGCCAGATGCCCGGCAATCTGCGCGCGTCGATGTGCGGATTATTGGCCAGCACCGGGGCGCCGGTGGTCGAACGGTCGGAGTTGAAAACCCATTGATTGCTGCCGAGCGCAAACCGGCCCGACGGTGGCTGCAACCACCCCGGATCAGTGATACGAAGGTTCGCAACACTCCATGAATCCGGCGACGCGACAAAAGCCGACGATTCTTCGGCGTCGGGATTAATCGTCAACTGGCTGATCTCGGCGGCGCGCAGAGTACCGAGTTGATCTACCAGCGCCTGGGTAATCAATTCGGATTCGAGGTTCCCGGTACTTGACCAGTGCAGGAAATA